>NZ_UHIL01000002.1:1509823-1811788 GCF_900460535.1 Vibrio parahaemolyticus
TGCGGCAAACGAATCACACGAATCACTGCAAGATGTTATCGTTCGAGCGGATGAAGATCTCTATGAGATGAAAAAACGCAGACAACAATCACAGTAAGTAATAGTTTTATTGATAAAAATGCCAAGTGATTGGACATAACCATGACATAACTGTTTGATTAATTTGACCAAACAGAAAGAGTTGTCTTTTATATTAGAGCAGCCAGCAAACAATGGCTGCTCTAATTATTTTCTGACCTTACATCTGGTGTCGCGTGTGAACAAAGATCTCGACTTAAACCTACTCAAAATTCTTGTCTTATTAGATAAGCACCGCCAACTCAAGCCCGTTGCAAAAGCGATGGGGAAAAGTGAAGCGTCCATCAGTAAATACCTTGCCCGATTACGACTTCAGCTTAACGATGAGCTGTTTATCCGACATCCTCACCACATGGAGCCGACGGACTATTTAAAGCGTCAACTGCCCAAAATTGCCGACGCGTTGGAAAAGCTTGAAACCTGCTTAATCAGTGGTGAGTTTGAGCCAGAAAACTACGAAAAAGACATCACAGTCTGTTTACCGCAAACCGCTCAATACTCATTTGGTCACTTGCTCGCAATGGATTTGATGGAGCTGTTCCCTAAAGCACACATTTCAGTGGCCACCATTACTGAGTACACGGTTGAAGAGATCATCCTAGGCAAGGTGGATGCGCAGCTTCATTACTTTAACGATGACTTACCGAAATCTGTCCATCAGAAATTCATTGGTTATGCACCCGCAGTGGTTGTGGTTCCGGAAGAGTTGGGGATTACAACTCTTGAAGAAGCTGCACAATTACCATTCATCATGTTAGAAATCATCGGCTGGAAAGAGAAAGAGCAGCTTGCCAAGCGCGCAATGGAGAGTCACGGTATGGTGATCAACCGAATTGCAGCGTTAGATAATGTCAGCAGCGTGTTGAAGCTAATTAAGCAAAAGAGTGCGGCAACGGTGTTACTTGAGTATCAAGCGCCAATAGAAGGGTACAACTTTATACGAGTACCGGAATCTTACTACCCGAATGGTTGGCCCAAGATTGTGGTGCAAATGAAGCAAAGTCATCGGCATGATGCAATGCACCAGCTGTTAACTGGCGCCATTGCAAAATACATGAGTGCTTAATTCTCAGTGCTTAGCGGCAAAACTGAATGTTTTCTGACTGAGGGATAGTATGCAGCAGCTCAATCAATGAGTCTGCGTGGTACTTCTTCAAGATACGTGTTTTGTAGGTACTGATCGTTTTAGCGCTCAGTGAAAGCTGCTCAGAAATTTTCTTATTTGAGTAGCCTTGCGCTAAGTAATGGAACACCATAGCTTCGCGGTTTGATAGCGTCACATCACCCGATGATGGCGTGTGAGTCGACTTAAACATCGAGTAACCGCGAGACACACTCACAATCGCATCGGCGATAGTTTCTCTTGCTTCATTCTTGTTTAAGAAGCCGTTAGCGCCCATTTCGTAAGCGGCTTTAGAAAGGCTAGAGTAGTCACGTGAAGAGACAAACAACAGTCGTCCACGATAGCCCGTCGCTAAAATGTTTTTGGCTAAACGCATACCATCTCGGTCGCCAAGCACTACGTCTAAAATAATCAAATCAATCCTTTGACTTCGAACTAGCTCCATTACTTCCGCACTGTCAGTGGTTTGGATTACTTCAGCTGTGTTGATTGCATTTTCAACAAGAGAAGCAAGCGCTTCGCTGTACAATGGCTGGTCGTCGATAATAAGAACGTTATTCAAAGTGAACCTCATCTAATATTTCAACTAGTACGCTGTCAGGCAACAGCTCGATTGGATGAGTAGGATTGTAGGAAAAACCTTGCTGAGAGGAAGGAAAATGACTCTTTCCAAAAATGAAAATCAGTGTCTTATTTTTTGGAATGTTGGCGGCAGCCATTGAAACACTTAACGATGAGAAAATTGTGTAAAAACACGCTCTGACAGAAAACTAACAAACAGAAAACGTTAATTCATCCATTGCTGACCGTGATGTTCTGTTTCGCATATTGATACATGTTGTTGTATTTAATGGATTGTAATTCTCGGTTATCACACAAGTTTCGTATTACGCGGTCACAATGCTCGAGCTTACGATAAATTGCGTATTCGCCGCGATACTCAAATGGGCGAAGTGAGGCTAACCTCACAATCGCTAAACAGATTTTCTTAGAGTGAGGAAGAAGGTCGTGCAGTTGAAAGTAGCGATCAAAGTGCGGTGTGATTGAGGAGGTAGAAATCGACTTCTGAGCGGTAATTTGTCTTCGGATTTGCTCGATTTTGGTCTGCGATTCTTGCAGGCGCACTTCCAGGCTTTTGAGCATGTGCACTTGGCTTCGGAAAATACTTGGATGCTGCGCCTCGGCAATGGCTCGGCGAGCACGTGGCAACATCGATTTCATTTCACTTAAAAATGAACAACGTTCGAGCAGTACGCACAGATGGTAAAGATCATAGAAGTGCGACAGTTGATTGCTGGCTAGTACGGCTCTGACTTGAGAAATAGCGGCTTTTAAATCACCACGAATCAGTGCGATGTGTGCGTCAATCAATGCAAATTGGGCTTTGAATTGCGAGTTCTTCTCTATTTCACCAATCAGTGGGTTTAATCCAAACAGAAGGTTTTCAAAGCATTGATTTGAAGGTGCATTGAGCGCTCGGTATAAGTGGCAGCGCACAAAATTCAGTTTGGTGAAGATGCCACCTCGGAAGGTATTTTCGTTTTTTTCGTAGTAGCGCTTAATGTAAGTGACCGCGTCATCGTAAGATTCGCTGGCTAAAGAGAGGTTGGTGATCACCAGTTCACGCTCAGAACCAGCATCCAACAACATAGTCGATTGCTTAAGGTGTTTGATCGCTTTAGGAATGTCTTCACTCAGTACCGCCATGTTAGACATTTCATCGTGATAGTAGGGGTTCTCTTTTTTACTGCTCAAGCTTTCCAGAACTTCTTGTGCTTTTTCTAAGTCATCGGTCTCAATTAGCGTGTTGGCGAGTGCAGTTTTAATCCAGTCAAAATTGTCTTCTTTGAGTAACTTTTCGTATTCGCTACGGGCGCTAGAAAACTGTTTGTTTTGCACCATTGCATGCGCACGGTAACGTCTGATCAGTTTTGAATATTCGGGATGAAAGGGAAGAAGGGTATCGGTGGCTTCAATCACGCCTTCAAAGTCCATCTCACGCAGTTTTTCGTAAATCGGTAGTAGCACGCTTCTGCGTTTCATGGCTGACAGCAGTCGGTTGCGAAAAAAGGTGTGATTAAACGGTTTTAGCAAGTAGTCATCAGGGTCGCTGTCCACTATTGAACGTACGATCTTGTGATCATTTTCTCCGGTCAAAAAAACGAAAGTTGTATGTGCAGGCAGAATTTGCGCGTGCTTTAACTCTTCTAACAACTGAAAGCCATTGAGCTGAGTTTGAAAGTTGTAGTCACAAATCACCAAATCAAAATGCATTTGCTTACAAAGATTGATGACCTCAAAAGGTTTATAAGCGTAATAGATGTCACTTAAATCGAGTTGTCGAAGTATCGCGGTCACGCTACTCGTAACCAGTCTGGAATCGTCAGCGACCAGAACTTTACACAGATTACGGTCAAAACTCATGGGTCAATCCTTGTGCAGTCAAAGCATGTAATAAAATTCAATGCAGCGGAAGCTTAAATGCTTCTCTTGAGGTTATTTTGAGGGAAGAGAATCGCTTTACGTATGTTGAGTAACCCAATGATGGACGTCATTCACGCTTAGCTCTAGATCGGTGATGAGTTTCTCTAACGCCGTTTGATAAAGGGGGGAATCAGATCGGCCCAATTGTTCGGTCAATAAAGCGGATTGATGAATATGCTCCAAGCCTATTTGTGCGAGCCCGCCTTTAATCTTGTGCACGGTCTGGAGTAAATGTTTTGGTTCGTGTAGATGCGCTTTTAACGCTTCGAGATCTTCTGTCATGGTTTCCAGATACACCTTTGCCATGTGGTGTTGCATATCGGCTGGAAAGTGAGTTAACCATTGAGTATGTAGAGAAGAGTCTGAATTCATATAAGTGGAGCATCGTTTGTTATTGATTAAGAACAGATAAATAGTTATTAATTTTAAGAAACGGGTCAAGTATAGGACTGTTTTTAAACTAATTCTAAATTATTGATATCTAATGTTTTGTTGTGGTTGTGAGGCTTTTCTTACATCAAAATAGGAAGCCAATAAGGGAGAGGTTGCTGCACTACACTCGATAGCTGCGTTTCAAATTTCTTCATGTTAGAAATGAGTGGCATTTTATTGCTATCTTCTGCGTTGTAACTTTGCTTGTGGCATAAAGCATTCGCTCAAATTATTCCTAAACTTTTCAGTGTTATGGCCGTTATAGAACGTAACGAAGGCGGGAGAGTAGAATCTCTACCGAAGTCTTGTTCAAAATTGAGACATATTTTCACTGTTTGAGATGGAAGTGTGCAGTAATCGTCCTTTTGAAGGTTTACAAACACAGTCGTAAAGACTAAAAAGGACGCTCGGATTTTTTGCCGTAGGAAGAAGTTCTTTACGGTATTGCATCAAGCCTTTTCTTGACGCGTTTTTTGGATATTGGGTCTATGAGTAACGTAACCAGCACCATTTTGACTGAAAGTGGTACCAATGAGCTCGAAATTATTGAGTTTCACCTAGAAAAACAATTGCCAGACGGCAGCACCAAAACCTGTTATTACGGTATTAACGTTGCCAAAGTACGTGAAGTGATTCGCGTGCCTGAGACGACAGATTATCCGAACGCGCAACCTCATATGATTGGTGTGTTCTCATCTCGCGATGTCCTAACGCCTTTAGTCGATTTGGCTGGTTGGTTAGGTGTACCTACGCGACAAGATCTTGAGCGCAAGTTTGTTATCGTTACCGATTTCAACAAGATGACCAATGGCTTCCTAATCGACAGCATTTCACGTATTCACCGTATTTCATGGAATGATGTGGAATCGCCAAGTCAGTTTTTAGAAGCCGGTGAGCAGGATTGTGTTGTGGCGGTCGTTCGCAAAGATGGCAACCTGATTATGATCCTCGACTTTGAAAAGATCATTGCAGACATTAACCCTGAGCTGAGTATGGAAAAATACGACGTGAAAGTGGATAAATCTGTTGATTTGAACCAGCGCATGGTTGGTAAGCGTAACGCGAAAACCATCATGGTTGTGGACGATTCCGCGTTCATCCGTTCTCTGATTCAAGATACTTTGGCGTCGTCAGGTTACAACGTTATCACCTGCAAAGACGGTGGTGAAGCGCATGAGAAATTGATGAGCCTGATTGAAGTTGCGAAAGAAGAACAGCTACCAGTGCGAGGACTGCTGGATGCGGTTGTGACGGACGTAGAAATGCCTCGAATGGATGGCATGCACTTAGTGAAAAGGTTGCGTGAAACCGAAGCATTTCGCCAAATGCCAATCATCATGTTCTCGTCACTAATGAGTGAAGATAACCGAGCAAAAGCACTGTCGCTTGGCGCTAATGACACCATTACCAAGCCTGAAATTGGTCGTATGGTGAATATGATGGATAAATACGTATTCGCTTAATTTGCGTATCGCTCATCAAGCACAGAGTTAAAAGTAATAAGGCTGCCGATTGGCAGCCTTATTTGGTTATGTGCAAGGATTAATTCTTAGAGTATAAGTTTCATTTTCTCGCATTGGTGGGCCATAAATGATGCTACATTTTTCCTTTGACGCCGTTTTATCATCTCTTGCCATCACGGCTACGAGCCTATCTTTTTCAAAAGTTTCAATCTTCCAATCAGATGAGCCATGTTGATTTTCTAATTCAACCACAAGCAATCCTAAAGCAGTTTCGTCTGCATCAGGGTATCCGTATAAGAAGACGCATCGCTTATTACTACCAATATTACAGCCATCGAAAGGCAAATCAGCTTTAGTGAATTTGTTGTCAAAATTAGCCACATATGCGTCGCTCTCTAATCCGGCGATGGCCATTTTTCCGTAACCAATCCCCAACGCCGACTCAATGGCACCTTTCATACCTTCTAAGCGGGCTTCGCGAGCATCGTTTTGTAAGTTTAAAAAACGTGGTGCGGCGGTGACAGCAAGAATGCCGAGTATCACAATCACCACTACTAACTCAATTAGAGTAAATCCAGTCTGTTTTTTCATATTATTTTCACAGCAAGTTAAAGGTAAAAAAGTAAATAACTGTACGCTTTTTTGTTGTGGAAATAAGTACAGTATTGATAAAAGGGTCAGCATTATAGAGCGATGCAAAATAAAGCGCTAGAGCTCGACATCAATCATTTTGATGATTTTATCAACGGCATATGTGTTGTTTTGGTGTACAGTGCATTCAGTTTTCTGTAAGAAAAGCCTTACGTTGGTAGTGAGGTTAGCGAAAATGAATGTTGTCTAAAAACAGACAAATAGATTGTCTTTTCATGGTCATTGAGGAATGCTACGCAAGGCGGGGTTAGGCAACCATCTCGAAATGCGATAAGTCTAGCGCCCTTATTGATCATCTGAATATAAGAACAATCTAGATGGAATTTGATTCGGTTAACTTGCTTGCGATGGGACTGATTTTTCTCGGTTCTTTTGTCCAAACTGCGATTGGTTTTGGCTTAGCCATTGTGGCCGCGCCATTGCTCATTCTATGGGCGCCCGAATATGTGCCTGCACCTATCTGTTTGGTCGCGTTGTTTATTTCGATCATGAATGCGCTGAAACACCGCAGTAGCGTCGAAATCGGTGGTTTAAAAATGGCATTGATTGGCCGAGTTCCCGGTTCTATTGCTGGTGGCTTCATGCTGTTCTTTGTCTCCACTCAAGCACTGACGTTGTGGATCGGTTTACTCGTTCTATTCGCGGTTATCGTCAGTGTGCTTCCGTTTCGTATTGAACCAACACCTCAGCGTATGACGTTAGCTGGATTTTTCTCCGGTTTGTTTGGTACCAGCTCGGCAATCGGTGGCCCTCCGATGGCATTGCTATTGCAGCATCAAGAAGCGAACCAGTTACGCGGTAACTTGTCGGCATTTTTCGTATTCAGTTCTATCATCTCTCTGGTGGTTCAAATCCCAGCGGGCTTCTTTACGTTGCATCATCTTGTGATTACGATTCCGTTGCTACCAGCTGCCGGGCTAGGGTATTGGCTGGCGATGAAAACGACGCAATCGCTGCCGAAAGAAAAGATTCGTTTTGGTGCGTTACTGCTGTGTTTTGTTAGTGGCTTTACGGCAGTCGTACAAGGGCTGAACCTGTAACAATTAGGCGCGATGATAATCACTTTACAAACGCCTTTTGCGCTATAAAATCGCGTCACTTTTTCTTCATCTCAATGAGCAATAGCCTATGAATCATCGTCACTACGGCAATTTTATGGCTGCGTTATCCTTCGTTATTTGGGGATTACTGCCGGTTTACTACCGTTTTCTTCCTAATGCTGCAATGGATGAGTTGCTGGCATGGCGCATTATTGGCTCGGTACCCGTAGGGATTCTTATCGTCTACGCGGTGACTCGCCATTGGCCAAATTGGTCACAGGTGTGGCGAGATAAAAAGTCTCTTTGGTATGCCTTTGTGGCAAGTAGCCTAATGTGTATTTCTTGGAGTGCATTTACGTGGGCGTTGACTCACCATCGAGTGATTGATGCAAGCTTGGGCTTTTTCATCGGGCCACTTGTGTCTGTCGCTTTAGGTGTATTTGTTTTGGGAGACAAGCTTTCTAAGGGGCAATTAATTGCAATATTGCTCGCAACTTGTGGCGTGTTATACCAAGTGTTTCAATACGGGCAGCTACCGTTTGTTGCCTTAACAATGGGGCTTTTCTTTGCGCTTTATGGACTCTACAAAAAGAAAATCAACTACGATTGGAGCACAACATTGTTTATTGAAGCACTTGTTCTTGCGCCGTTTGCGTTGGGATATTTGCTGTTCAAACAATGGACGACTGGCGAGCTTGCTTCTTCCGTTGATACGACAACTTTATTGCTTTACTTCGGCAGCGCGCCAATCACGATTCTGCCTTTGATCTTCTACTCAATCGCGATTCGTATTACAAACTTATCGACGGTTGGCTTGATGCAATACATAGAGCCGAGCTTGCAGTTTATTCTTGCTGTCGTGTTCTTTGGGGAGCTATTCGATGACGTTAAAGCGGTTACGTTTGCCTTTATCTGGGTGGGTTTGTTGCTCACGATCTTCGAAGGCGTTGCGAAAGGAATAAAGCGTAAAAAGTTGGCTAATCATTCGGTGTAGGTTGAATCCGGTTTAAACCAAATTTGGGCCAACCACGCTCGTTTTAGTTCATTGTGCATCCAAGTAAAACCAAACATAAAAGCGCTCAGTCGAGCGCTTTTTTTATCACTGAAATTCAAGTTATGAATAGCGATGTTTTTCATTATTCGGCATCTTGAAGTTACTTAGGTATAGTGAATAGGTATCTGAATAGAAAGGACTCAACATGATCACTGCACTTTATGCCAGTATTCTGGCTCTACTTTTAGTTTGGTTAGCGTTTCAAGTCATCAAACAAAGGCGCCTTAACAAGGTTGCGTACGCAGATGGCGGCGTAGAAGCACTGCAAATTGCCCGCAGCGCACAAAGTAACGCAAGCGAATACATACCCATTACGCTAATTCTTATGGCGTTGTTAGAGTTTAACGGCGCAGCACCCATTTGGATTCATCTTACCGGTATTATCTTTGTAATTGGCCGCATCATTCATGCCAGAGGTATCCTACAAGAGAGTTTTAAAGGAAGAGTGAAGGGCATGCAGCTGACGTTTCTCGTGATTGTGTCTCTTGTGGTTTTGAATATGTTCTACTTCCCTTACGGAAAATTGTGGTAAGTCTAATAAGTTCCTACAGCGCGAATCTGTTTGCGAATTGCTAAATCGAGTTTGCAAATTGCAATGAAAACTGTGAGCAAACAGTCGCTATTGATGAAGTTTTAATGAAATTGATTAAATATCAGCCTGTTTCTATGCGCTTTAAAGTTGGCACGCCTCATGCTTTAGTACTACTGACCCTTTCTAAGCCGAGGGTCACCTAGCCAACTGACGTTGTTAGTGAACCCAATTGTTCACAAGTATATACAGCCAATCACACACCTTGTGGTTGGCTTTTTTTTATCTTCAGGTTTCCTATCTCTACACGCTATTAGGGTGTTTGCCTTATCGAATAAAACCAACAAGTGTGATAACTTGCGCGCGGTTTAAATGTAATTGGTTGTATTAATGAAGAAAACAATACGTGTAGTAGGTGTGGCATCTTTACTGTGCTGTCAGTCGGTTAATGCGATGAGCGAAAAAGACTGGGACGTTCTAACGGATATTGGCACTTACGGTTTAGTGGCAACCGCTGCAGCTGTGCCAGCTTATAAAGGCGATTGGGAAGGGTTCTGGCAAGCAGGATTGAGCATTGGCACTGCTTCTGGTGTTGGTTTGATTGGTAAAAACACCATCGATGAAGAACGCCCAGATAAAAGTGACAACGACAGCTTTCCATCCAACCACACTGCAAACGCATTTGCTTCTGCGACCAACCTTTACTTGCGTTATGGATGGGAAGCCGGACTTCCTGCATACAGCATGGCAGCGTTAGTGGGCGTCGGCCGTGTTGAAGCCAAGAAACACTACTGGCGAGACGTGTTGGCAGGCGCGGCTTTAGGCACGTTGAGTGCTTATATTTTTACTGATGCGTATGACGAAAATGTACAGCTTGTACCTTGGGTGACCAGCGAGGATGCGGGTATCTCCATCACTTATCGTTGGTAAGGATATGAGTTAGATATATGAATCGAATGAAAAAAGCCTCGGAAATGTCCGAGGCTTTGTTGTTTATGAAGTTACTTAGAACTGCGCTTTAATCCAGATCATACGGTGGTCAGATGAAACATCTTTACCATTACCGTATTTGCCGATGCGCGAATCGTTAAACAGTTTACGACCTTCTTCATAAGATGCAGACCAGTAAACGCCGGAATCAACCACGTTTAAGTTTGCAGAAGGCAAGGCGTAGTCTACACCTAAACCAAATGTTGAAGTGATACGGTTCGGATATGGGTGAGTTGAGCTCTTTTCAACGGCGTGTTCAGCTGCGCCAAAGCTTGTTGGGTACAGGTTGCCGTTCATCACGTCTTGGTTAACCAGCGGATCACTATGCAGCTCTTGCATGATAGAGCTAATACCATCGCCAGCAACTGGATCGAGGTTTTGGTCGCCCATCATGACGAATTTAGCACCGCTCGCCAAGCCACCTTGTTTGCCTGCATCGTCGTAGAAAAATTCTTTTCCTTGGATGTAATGGTGCCAAAATTCCACTTCCGCTGCGTTTTGCGCTTGGTTTTTACCTGGATCGAAAACTGGTGGTGTAGGGTGCGACATCAGAAGATGAACAACCTCATTACCATTGCTGGTCGGGATGATAATTGGTGCATCTACGTGGTTTTTAGAAGAGAGGCGTACTTGAGCCCATTCCTCTGCAGAGTACCACTCATCGCCACACTTCATATTGTCTGGAATTTTTTGTGAGCCGTCACAGATAGTAATGGTTGGGATTTTCGCGCCTTCTAAATCTTTCCATTTAAACTCTTGGAAGGTTCGTGTATTTGCCGTATCAATTTTGTACTTAGACATTAGGGCAAAGGCGTATTGGCCATGGTACATGCCAAAGCCCCATGCATCCCCCGGCATTTGGCCGGCAGTGCCGTTGTTGTCGAGGTCAAAATCGCTCAACAAACCTGTGTTGGTAGAATAAGACTCCGCGTAAGGGTATTCGATAGGTTCGAGGTTTGCTTCTTCGCCCGCGCCATCGAGACTTTGTGCAACAGACAGGTAGTTCTTTTGGAAGCCTTCAAGGGCTGCTTTGTCTTCGCCTGTTCCGTCGTTGTTGTATTCCGCCATCATCAGTACATCAGGGCGATTCTTTTGAATGATCGCAGCAACGTTGCGAATTTGAATGACCTTTTCCGCAGTGGTTTTGTCTTCAGCTGCGATGGAGCCGTCTAAATAGGCTGTAACCAATGCAGCTTGCTGCGCTGGTTCAATTTGCATTTCATTTACTAAAGCTTCGAAGGTCGCACGGTCAAAAGAGAGGTTGTAGGTGGCAATCTTTACTTCTGTTGGCTGAACGTTTACGTATTTCGTGTCGTCGTCATTGCAGCCAGTCAGTAAAGCAGCACCGATAAGGAGAGCGAGAGAAGTTTTAATTGTTTTCATGGGTGCGTCATACCTTATAATTGATTCGGGCAAATATTAATAACATCAGTAATATTTGTAAGCGATATGAGTCACACAAACGTTTGCATAATTACATATACAATCAATTTTTGTGTGATTTGTGCAATAAATGCGACAGTTTCAACATCAAAAGGTTATATGCAAATTGTTAAAGGCATGTGTCGAGAGCGTTGAATCGCCATAAACTCATCCATAAGGTCTATAAATTCCTGTGCTAGACTCAATGAACAGAATGAGATCAATAAGCCTAACGTCCTGTTAAGGGATTATTCGGCGCATAAAATCTGTCAGTTTGGCTTTGCTATTTGTGCAAAATAGGGGACTTACCGATGGATCTAGGATCAAAATATCAGCGCAAGCTCGTAGTTGGCTTTGTGTTGGTGTCACCACTTCTTGTTTCACCTTCTCTCTCTGCCGCTCAGTTGGAGCGATTAGAGCCAAATCATGGACGTGTGGTTTCTCTCGAAAAGCAAAACCTTGCCGCGACCCAAAATGTCGCCAAAGCGCTTGGATTAAAGCCGGGCAATAATGTTCAAAAGCTTAAAGCCAACCAAGACAAAAATGGTGATGTCCACGTCCGGTATCAACAAACCTACAAAGGAATTCCGATCTGGGGGAAACAGATCGTTTTACACCGCGATAAACAAGGGAAAATCAAACGCTTTGGCGGTACGTTAGTTCATGATATCGGGCAAGACATTTCTAACACGACTCCTCAGCTCAGCCTTGAAAGAATAAGAAGCAAAGTACAAAAGCCGTATTTGGATGTTGGCTATCACATCGAAGATCAGCAACAGGGATTACGTATTTATATCGATGACAAAGACGTTGCGCATTTAGCCTATGAGATCCAGTTTTTTGCCGATTCTGAACAAGCGTTAAACCCCACTAGACCAACTTATCTCGTGGATGCTAAATCCGGTGAAGTGCTGTTGCAGTATGAAGGATTAGCTCATGCAGAAGCAGATGGCCCGGGAGGCAATCAAAAGATTGGTTTCTATGAGTATGGTAAGGAATACGACCCGCTACTTGTTCAGCAGTCGGGGAGCACTTGTATCATGGATACGCCTAATATCGTCCAAACCATCAACCTAGATGGCCGAACCTCAGGCAGTGTTCACACCTTTAATTGTCCAACGAATACGGTCAAAGAGATTAACGGCGCGTACAGTCCGTTAAACGATGCGCACTACTTTGGCAAAGTGGTATACGACATGTACAAAGATTGGTTGAATACTGCTCCCTTGACGTTTCAGCTGCAAATGCGAGTCCATTACCGCAAGCGATATGAAAATGCCTTCTGGAATGGATCGAGTATGACATTCGGCGACGGAGCGAGTTACTTCTATCCGTTAGTGAGTTTGGATGTCTCCGCGCATGAGGTCAGCCACGGGTTTACAGAGCAAAATTCTAACCTGATTTATTCAGGTCAATCTGGCGGTATTAATGAAGCGTTTTCGGATATGGCTGGCGAAGCAGCGGAGTTCTATTCCCGAGGTTCAAACGATTGGAAAGTCGGATTTGATATTCGTAAGTCTCCAACTGGCGCATTACGTTACATGGACAACCCTCCGTTAGACGGACGCTCGATTGACCACGCGTCTCAATATGTCAGTGGTATGGATGTTCATTACTCTAGTGGTGTGTTTAACAAGACGTTTTATCTGTTAGCCGTCGATTATGATTGGGGCACCGAAAACACCTTCAAGGCATTTGCCCACGCGAACCAAAACTATTGGACACCAAGCGCGACGTTTGATTCAGCTGCCGCTGGCGTATTGGCGGCGGCGCAAGACTTAAGCTTACCTGCGAGTGATGTGACGGCGGCTTTTGCCCAAGTTGGCGTGTCGACGGATGGTGGTGTCGTTGAACCACCTTCAAGCGCTTGTGATGCTGTGTCGTTGAGTAATGGGACATCAAGCAATATCGAATCTGCTTCGACAGGGCAGTGGCACTGCTTCACTATTGATGTGCCAGCAAACGGTTCAGACTTAACCATCACGACCGCAGGTTCAAATGGGGATGCCGACCTCTACGTTAAGTTGGGCAGTGCGCCAAGTTTGTCAAACTACGATTGTCGCTCTATCAGCTCGAATAGTAACGAAGTGTGCAGTTTTGCTACGCCAAGTGAAGGGACGTGGCATATTGGGGTTTACGCGTATAGCGGTATCAGTAACGTGAGTGTAACCGCGAGTTATACAGAACAAGAAGCCCCACCACCTTCTGGCGGTGTGACAACGCAATCCATTAACAATGGCAAAACGTGGACGGCGATTGTCACGGGCTCAGGATTGCATGATGGAGTGTGGAACAACAACCCTAGTGATTCATGTGGCAATGATAGCGAGTGTAGCAAATCGGGTATTGATAAAAAAACTGGTTCGGTAAGCTTCACGCTGAGTGATGGGCAAACTTTTGTCATTCTCAAACCATAGCGACAAAGCATATTTCCTAAGGCTCTGAAATTCTCAGAGCCTTATTTTTCTCTTACGAACTTTTGATTATACTCGAGGGCCACACAGAAGTGAGGACGACCTCACCGCTCTATCTTTTCTCGGGGACGACCCCAATCTCGTTGGGAAATATGACATGGCTTGGGGAATTCTCTTCATTGCGGGCTTGTGTGAAATCGCATGGGCTGTCGGTCTTAAATATTCACAAGGGTTTACCAAATTTGGCGCTTCGGCGTTCACCATCGTTTTTATGTTGTTGAGCTTTTGGCTGCTTGGTATCGCGTTAAGAACCTTACCTTTAGGCATCGCTTATGGCGTCTGGGTTGGCATTGGTGCAATAGGCACGGCAATCGTCGGTATCTACTTGTTCAATGAGCCAGCAACGCTAATTAAAGCACTGAGTTTATTGATGATTGTGGCAGGTATTGCAGGGTTAAAAATCTCTGCTTAACGCCGGGTTAAACATAAAAGAAAAGCCAGAGTCGACTCTGGCTTTGTTGCATTTAAATATCTTGCCCGTTTGGGATGGAGGCGTTAAGCGCTGCGCTTAATAAAAGGCAACCGTAAATGATGGCCGAACACATTGATCAATGCGCCCGCTACAATTAACGCGCCGCCAATGTATGTCCATAGTGATGGAAGTTCGCCAAAGAACACAATGCCTAACAGTACCGAAAAGACTATCTGCACGTAAGAGTAGGCTGATGCTTTACCTGCTTGTTGAGTTTGCATCGCCTTAGTCAGCCCAAGTTGACCAATTTGAGTGAACACGCCGACCAATACCAACATACACGTCAGGTAAAGATCTGGCATGACAAAGTTATCTCCCATAAACAGGATGGACGTTGGTAGCGCCACAAGTGGGAAGTAGAAAATGATCACCGAGCTGTCTTCGGTTTGACTGAGCTTTCTTACAATGACATAAGCAATAGAGCTACCAAAAGCACCTAAAATAGCAATCATTACACTGAACATCGGAAGTGTTTGTGCAGATTCTACGCCGGTTTCTGGCCGAACCATGACGTAGACGCCGAGCAAACATAGCGCAATACAAATGAAGGTTGTGGGCTGAATTCGCTCTTTCAAAAAAATGACAGCGAGCAGCGCCGTAAATACCGGATGAATGTATTGGAAGATGGTTGCCTCTGCCAAAGGTAACGTGGTCACCGAATAGTAAACACACATCAGCGCGAAGGTGCCCACCGCGCCACGCGCTAAAAGTAGTGTTTTGTTGTTGCCCCAAACAGAGATTCGTTTTCGTTTCACATCTAAATAACTGATCACTAAAGAAACGAGTGCTCTTGCTGCAACGATTTCAAAGACAGGGATACCATGAAGACTGACGTGCTTTACCGTGGCCGACATTAGCGCGAACCCGAAAGCGGAGAGCACCATAAAGCGCACACCAATGGGAACCATAGTGTTGAGTGAATTAGACATTTTACTGCTCATTTGTTGCGACAGATCGCACTTTAGCATACTCAACAGACAAAATGATCGGCGGCATTCAAACATCTCTGCCGAGAGAAAGAATAAGCGGTAGACTGTGGGTTCTCAATCAACCTATCTTTCTTTCGCGCATGGAGCGCATCTAGGAAATATCTAGATATTTAAGGAGCATACATGATCCCAATACAAGCGACGCATGTCTCTGGCGTTGTCATCTCTCGAATTGATGGCGTAGATAAAATTCTGTTACTCAAACGCGTTAAAGGCGGGTATTGGTGCCATGTGGCTGGTGGTGTAGAGGCTGGTGAAACAGGATGGCAAACCATTCTGAGAGAGCTAAAAGAAGAGACGCAGATTGACGATGTTGAGTTACATAAGGCGGACTTTTTAGAACAGTTCTACGAAGCGAAGGAGAACCGAATCTTGGTCATCCCATGCTTTGTGTTATTTTGTCCGCCAAACCAACCTGTGGTGCTTAATGAAGAACACACGGAATATCGCTGGTGTTCGCTGGAAGAAGCAAAGCAGCTTACGCCGTTTGCCAATCAACATCATCTCTATGATCATGTTTGGCAATACTATGTTGATGTGGAGTCGCTGACACCGTATACATTAATCGAGCAAAACAGCTAGGAAAGGGCAACAAGGACGTGACTCATAAAATTTCTGTGCGAGCAGCACAAAAGCAGGATTCTGCAACCATCTTAAGATTTGTTAAAGAGTTAGCTCGTTACGAGCATTTAGAACATGAAGTTAAAGCCAGCGTCGAAGACGTTGATCGAGCGATTTTCGGCGAAGATTCGACGACACACGCAGTGATTTGTTATGTGAACGAAGAACCGATAGGATTCGCCGTCTACTTTTTTAACTACTCAACATGGCTTGGAAAGAACGGACTCTACTTGGAAGATCTATATGTTTCTTCTGAGTACCGAAATGTTGGTGCTGGGAAAGCGTTGTTAAAGCATTTGGCGAATATTGCCGTTGATCGTGGTTGTGGCCGTTTTGAATGGGCTGTATTGGATTGGAACCAACCCGCGATTGATTTCTATCAGTCAATCGGTGCAGAGCCTCAAGATGAATGGAGGATCTATCGACTGGCGGGAGATGCATTGCAGCGCTTTGCTAAAGGATGATGTGAATGGGAGATTCGATGTATCCACACGACTATCAAGGGAATGGCTCGCAAGCGCGCTTTTCCGTCTCGGAAAGGGTCTCTATTGAGCCTCTAACCACCAAGCATGCGACGGTTTTACTGGAAGTGGTGAACACGTATCGAAACAGCCTATCTGGCTATTTACCTTGGACGGACTTTGTGACCAACCGCAGAGAAGCAGTGAACTACATCTCTCAGCGCGTGAACAGCAAAGCGTTAGATGCCCACTGGTGCGCGATTTATTTTGATGAGCAGTTTACGGGCGTTATTGGCATCAAGGGTGTGGATTCGCACACACACGTTACTGAGATTGGCTATTGGTTGGCGAACAATGGGCGAGGACACCGAGTGATTGACCAAGTGCTTGCGGTTCTGATTCCTTTTTTAAAACAGAAAGGGCATGCGCAGTTCATCCAATTCCACTGTATGGAAGATAACATTGCCAGTATCAATATTGCTGAGCGTGCTGGTGCCACATTAAAAGAATACGTTGATCACGAGTTCGAGACGCTTGACCGCTCTCAACGACTAGGCATTTATGAATTGCGTCTGACTTAGGTCCAAACCCACCGATATTTTAATCAGAGTTCGAACTCTAATTTCGCGAGCGCTACAATAGTAACATTGTTGCGCTCGTGTTAATTTGGAGCGTCATTGATCGAAACTAGGCTAGGAGAAGCATCATGAACGCAATCGCAGAGGTTGACGTGGACAACTCGTTACAACAAAGCCTCGACCGCTTAAAAGCGGCGTATGTCGCCGAACCTTATCCTAGTTTGGATGAACGTAAGCAGCGCCTTATTATGCTAAAACAAGCGCTTATCGCGAACAAACAAGCGTTGGTGGAAGCGCTGAGTGACGATTTTGGTTATCGTTCAGAATTTGATACCGCAATGACCGACGTTTTGCCGACGGTCTCGCACATCAATTACACCCTCAAGCGGCTAAAAAAATGGTGCAAACCTAGTAAACGTGAATCAGGCCTGTTGCTTGCTCCGTCGAAAGTGACCGTTCAATATCAGCCACTCGGCGTTGTCGGGATCATTTCGCCGTGGAACTTTCCTGTCATTTTGAGCCTTGCGCCTTTAGTGACTGCTTTGGCCGCAGGCAATCGTGTGATGATGAAGCTCAGCGAATTTACGCCCAAAACCAATAAAGTCATCGTCAATATTTGTCACGAGCTGTCGGAATATGTCGAAGTATTTGAAGGTGAAGCGGACGTTGCACAAGCATTCAGTCAACTGCCATTTGATCATCTTTTGTTTACTGGCTCGACAAATGTTGGCCGCGCTGTGGCTAAAGCAGCGGCAGAAAATTTGACTCCAGTGACGTTAGAACTGGGTGGAAAATCTCCGGTGATCATCACAGAAGATGCAGACATGAAGAAAACCGTTGATGCGATTTTGTTTGGTAAATGCATCAATGCGGGCCAAATTTGTGTGGCGCCTGATTACGCGTTTGTACCGCAAGAACGCATCGAAGAGTTCATCACGCTGTTCTTAAAACGTTTTGAAAAACTCTATTTGAAATCCAACAAGAATCAAAAGCTGACCCATATTATCAACCAACGACAGTATGAGCGTTTGACTGCACTGCTTGAGGATGCCAAAACCCAAGGCGCAAGCCTCCATACCGTTGAAGCGTCACCTCAAGAGGAACGGCTTTTGTACCCTCATTTGGTCACAAACGTGTCAGCGGATATGCGAATCATGCAAGAGGAAATCTTTGGGCCACTTCTACCCATCAAGCCATACAAAAGCTTAGAGGAAGCGATTGACTACATTAATCAGCACCAGCGGCCACTTGCGCTGTATGTTATGTCGGACGACAAATCGACCATCAAACATATCGTGCGCAACACACACAGTGGCGGAGTCGGCATTAACGATACGGTATTACACGTTGGCGCTGAAGATGCACCTTTCGGTGGCATTGGGCAATCGGGCATTGGTCATTATCACGGAGTGGAAGGATTCAGAACCTTTAGCCATGCGAAAACCGTACTCCACACGCCGAAATGGCTGCCAAGAACGGGGGCTTTAATGCGTCGCAGAGCAATGGCGATAAAAGCGATTCAAAAGATTTTTGTTCGATAGTGATTGGATTGTTCAAAAACCGCCCAAACGGGCGGTTTTTTGGTTTCTATGCGTTCTAAATTGCGGATTACCAAAGGCCGAGAAGCTTCCACCACGCACCGCCAACAAAAACAAAGATTGGAATGACGATGAGTGAGAAGATAAAACCGATTTTCCACCAGTTTTGCAGAGTGTGGAAGCCAGCACCAAATAAGATTGGCGCAGGGCCAGACGAGTAATGCGTGGTCGACATATACAAGTTACTGAAAACACCAAGAACAATCGCAGCAAGCATCGGAGGTGCGCCAGCAGAGATCGCAATTGCCAAGAACGCGGAGTACATCGCACTGATGTGTGCCATTGCACTCGCCATCAAATAGTGGCTGTAGTAGTAAACCAAAAGAAGCACGACGATGGTTGTCACCCAGCCAAAGCCGGACAGTGACTCGGCCATAGACTCGCTGAACCAGCTGATGAATCCGAGTTTGTTAAGTTGCGCAGCCATCATTACCAATACAGCGAACCAAGTTATGGTGTGCCATGCTTCTTTTTCGCCAAGAACGGCGTCCCATGTGATGGTGTGAGTGAGAAGCAAGAAAACTAACCCAAGTAAAGCCGTAACCGTTGCATGAATGCCTAATGTTGGGCCCAATACCCAAAGTGAAACCATACCGATAAAGGTGATACAAACCATCAGTTCGTCACGCGTCATTTTGCCCATTTCAGCCAGCTTTTGACGCGCAATTTCACGCATTTCTGGTGTCTTCTTTAGCTCTGGTGGAAACACCATGTACATCACGAGAGGGATGAGGAACAAACACAACAAACCAGGGACGATCGCCGCGGTTGCCCAGCCAGCCCATGTGATTTCAACGCCTTGTTCTTTTGCGAAGTTAGCGGCGAGTGGGTTACCTGCCATAGAGGTCAGGAACATCGCACAAGTAATCGCGTTACATTGGAAGATACATTGCACCAAAAATGCGCCGATTCGGTTCTCAGTACCTTTTTCTGGGTCGGAATCATAAGCACTCGCAACCGAGCGAAATAGCGGAGAAATAATACCGCCACAACGTGCTGTGGTACTTGGGGTTGCAGGTGCAAACAGCAAATCAGTCAACACTAAGCCGTAAGCAAGGCCTAATGAGTTGTGACCAAGTTTAGAGATAAACCAGTATCCGACGCGTCGACCAAAGCCGGTGGTAATAAAACCGCGAGAGATAAAGAACGCAGCTGCAATCATCCAAATCGTTGGGTGCGCGAAGCCAGTCAGTGCGGTTTTGATTGGCAGTACGCCAAGCAGTGTCGCGAGCGTCAAACCCATCAAGGCCATCGCGCCAAGAGGAAGTGGGGCGAGGATCAAGCTTAGTACGGTGGTGACGAAAATCGCCATCATTTGCCAAGCTTGATCGGTGAGTCCTTCCGGGGTTGGGATAAACCATAAGATGCAGCCTATCGCGACCAGTAGGAGTATTTTCATTTGGGAACTATTCATACATCCATCTCCAAGTTATTTTCTTCATCATAGGGTTTGGAAATGGCAAAAAACTGAGAGAAATCAATTTCATCAACGACGTACTTGAGCTCTTTATCAATTTGCATGTCACGACAAAATCTGTTTGAAAAATAATTGAGAATAAACGCATTAAATTAATAAAAGTCATAAAAATCACCACTGAGATCCGCGTCAAAATTCATGGTGAGAGCCCCTAAGTCGAATAAGGAATTGCGGTAAGCTTAGGGCAAGTCATTTCTTGGAATCCTATCGTGCCGTTTGCTTCTTTTTCTTTTACTAAACAACTGGCCGTATTGCTCAGTGGTGTAATGCTATTGGGCATGTTGAGTTGGTGGAGTTACAGTGCTCATCAGTTGGACGACATCCTCACTCATCAAATCAGCCTGCGTGCTCAAGTTCAGTCGCAGCAGCTCTCGCAATTGTCCAGCCTTATTGCCGCTGTTGGGTCTGGTAGCGCAAGCAAAACGTCAGAAATCATCAATGCGGTTCAGGCGGTGAGTGATGCGGATTTTATCACTGTGAGTGATCGCGCAGGAATTCGGCTGGCACATCCTGTCGCTGAACGCGTTGGTCTGCCTGTATTGGGAGGTGACATTGAAAGAGCGCTGGAAAACGGCGAGTCCTATCTTTCTTATGGCGTGGGATCTTTAGGGCCATCGGTTCGTTACATATCTCCCATTTTTTCCAATGAAGGCGATGTGATTGGCATGATCAAAGTTGGCTATTTGATTGATACTTTGGATCTCTGGACAAGCGAACGGTTATTGCCCTTGATATCGTTCGGAATCATTGCCGTCGCTATTTGTATTTGGTTGTCTTGGAAGTTTTCTCGCTATGTTCGAACTCAAATGCAAGAGTTAGAACCTTGGCAGCTTAAGCAGGCATTAAAAACGCATCAAGGCGTGCTGCAAGCGACGTATGAAGGATTGGTCGCGATAAACTCCGAGGGAAGTTTGTATCTTATTAATGATTCCGCTCGCGCTATGCTCAACTATCATCAAGAGCTTGGCAACGTATTTACCGACGGGATAGATAACCCTGAAAGTTTTTCGCTGAAAGGTGACGATTACATTAATGGATTGATTCGCGTGAATGGCAAAAATTTGGTGATGAACAGAGTTACGCTTCGTACGTCGACAGGTGAACCTTATGGCGCAGTGTTTAGCTTGCGTGACCAAAATGAGATGCACGTACTCTCGGAGAAAATCAGTCAGGTGACGCAGTACATGGAGAACATGCGCGTTGCGCGTCACGAGTATCAAAATAAGCTTTCGACTATCTCGGGCCTCTTACAAATGGGGGCTTACGATAAAGCGCTTTCAGTTTGTTTGTCGCAAGCGAAAGCCAGTCAATCACAACTGGATTCGCTACATGCGCTGAATAGCAGACCGGCCTTGTCAGCCTTGATTTTGGCAAAGGCGAGCAAAGCCAACGAACTGGGTGTGGCACTGAGCATTGACTGCCAAAGTGATTTGAGCGCGCTGTCTCGCCGTTTGTCAGAAGAACAATTGTGTGGGTTGATTGGCAATTTAGCTCAAAACGCTTTGGAAGCGGTGAAAGGACGAGAGAACGGTCATGTACACATCGGTATTTCAGAATCGGCCTGCGAGTACACCATTCAGGTTTCGAACAATGGCCCGCTGATCGAGAGTGAATTTGATGCGTTGTGCGAATTGGGCTTTACCACTAAGCAAAACAAAGCCGATCATGGAGTAGACATGTACCTTGTACGTTCCATCGTTGAGCAAGGCAATGGGCATATGGAGTTGGACAGTGACGAGCAAGAAACCGCGTTTACGATCTATTTTCCCAAGGAGTTAGGATGATAAAAGTAGTCATAGTGGAAGATGATCCCAACATTGCAGAGCTTCATCACCATTTCATTGAGCAAGTGGAACAATATCAAGTCGTCGGTATTGCCGGCAGTATTCACATTGCCCAGCAGCTAGTTACGCATACTAAGCCGGATTTGGTAATCGTCGACAACTACTTGCCAGACGGGCAAGGTGTCGAGCTGGTTTATCAATGGTTAGAGAGCGACCAGAAACCAGAATGCATTTTGGTCACGGCGGCCAATGACGCATCTACGGTTCAAAAAGCTCATCGTTTCGGCGCATTTGATTACCTCGTCAAGCCCGTTGATTACTCAAGACTAACTGAAAGCTTGCTCCGTTTCGCAAAGGTCAAAAACCATATGCGTAGCCAAGAGAGTTTTCGACAGTCGCAGCTTGATGATTTGTTCCATCTTGGAAAAGGCACGCCAACCGATTTGGCTGGTTTAGATCCTTTTATGTTCCGTCAGGTGGTGGATCTGTTTACGCATGTGCATGTCGAGCACACCGCATTGAGTGTGTCGGAAAGCTTAACCATCAGTAAGAGCACGGCGCGTCGTTATTTGGATAAAGCCGTTGAACACGGTGAGTTGGTGGCCTTTTTAGAACACGGGAAAGTAGGGCGACCGACTCGGGTTTATCGCAATAAGTTAGTATCAGAAAGCTAAGTGTTTGAGATAAAGCACAAAGAAAGGCTCTTGTTGAAAGAGCCTTTTTCACGAAATGTCGACATATTTTGGCAAGTTTAATGCAGAACTTCACTGCTGAATCTTAAGTATTTGCAGTCGTTCATCAAATCTTTAAATGCCTTTCTATCCAGCTTAATCAGAGTTTCATGATCGCCGGCTTCGAGATAGACATGTTCCAAATTTGCTAACCTTTCATCGCAAACTGTCGACATGTGGTAAGGGCTACCAATCGGCGGAATAGCGCCGTGTTCACAATCGGTGAAGAGTCGATAAACCATGCGCTCTTTCACCAAGTGGAAGGTGGCGTTAAATTCGTCGTTTAATCTCGACAAACTGATTTTGTTGTTGGCAGGTAAGACCGCCATTATATGACGCCCTTCATGATCCTCAAGAATCACACCTTTTGCGATATTCATTAAAGGCACACCTGCGGCAACACCACTTTGTAGCGAGCTATGACTGTGGCTGTGATTCACGGTTTGAAAGTGAATGTTATGCTCAGTCAAATATTCATCTAATCGGGTTGCAATTGTCATATAGCCTCCACGTGTATGAGACCCATAAAGAGTATAGGAGAGGACGGTCGCAATCGCGCATTTTACTCCGCTTGCACTGACGCTCTTTGGCTCCTGTTCTACGCTTATTTGAAAGCCAGCGACAAAGCATGGTGAAAAACAATAACTAGGGGGCAACATGAGCAAGCCAATCATCGCCGATAACAAGCCGATCAAGGTCGAATTGAAGGCCGGGCAAGAATACTATTTTTGCCGTTGTGGGCGATCAAAAAAGCAACCTTATTGTGACGGCTCGCATTCTGGAACTGGGATGAAGCCAATGAGCTTTACTGCGGAAAAAGATGAAGATGCTTATCTCTGCCAGTGCAAGCACACCGCCAATGCGCCTTTTTGCGACGGTACGCATAAACGATTTACCGCCGAGCAAGTGGGCAAAGAAGGTCCCGATCAAAAACGAGAGAAAAGTGAAAAGCTCGCCGCTGCCAATACTCAAGAGGAGCCAACTCTAGAATTTATTCACCAACTTGCCAGAGAAGGGCTCTCTAAGCTCGGTCATCATGGGCCGATGGCTGCAATGGGCGTGCCTAGGCACTTGTTACCACATTGGGATGCAATACAAATCATGGTGGCGCAAATGGCGACACAACCGCTGTTGGAAGATGTTCCCGTGTCTACCGAGTTGATTGTGGGGCCAAACGCACGTAAGCCGCTCAAGCTCGCTATTCCTTTATTGGTGTCGGACATGAGTTTTGGTGCGCTTTCGGAAGAAGCGAAAATCGCGCTGGCAAAAGGTGCGGAGTTAGCCGGAACTGGGATTTGCTCCGGGGAAGGCGGCATGTTGCCAGAAGAGCAAGCCGCTAATTCGCGATATTTTTATGAGCTAGCCAGTGCGAAGTTTGGCTACGACGAATCCAAGCTCCTAAAGGTTCAAGCATTTCACTTTAAAGGTGGGCAAGGTGCGAAAACGGGGACAGGAGGCCATCTTCCTGCCAACAAAAACGTTGGTAAGATCTCTCAGGTGAGGGGCATTCCTGAAGGGCAACCTGCAATATCGCCACCAACCTTTACCGATCTTCATACTACTCACGATTTCAGAAAGTTTGCCGACAGAGTTCGTGGCATTACTGGCGGTATTCCGATTGGCTTTAAATTGAGTGCTAACCATATTGAGCAAGACATCCAGTTTGCGCTTGATGCGAGTGCCGATTACATCATTCTCGATGGCCGTGGTGGTGGCACGGGCGCGGCACCAACCATGTTCCGTGATCACATTAGCGTACCGACCATTCCTGCGTTAGCCCGCGCACGTAAATACTTAGATGAAAAAGGTGCAAGTGACCGCGTCACGTTAATCATCACTGGTGGACTTCGCGTTCCTATGGATTTTGTCAAAGCGTTAGCGCTCGGTGCAGACGGCGTGGCGATAGCGAATAGCGCGATGCAATCAATTGGTTGTGTCGCAGCTCGTATCTGCAACACCAATAACTGTCCGGCAGGCATTGCGACGCAAAATGCCGATTTGAGGCAGCGTCTCGATGTTGAAAAATCGTCTCAACAACTGAAAAACTTCTTTGAATCATCGGTTGAGCTCATGCAAGTGATGGCAAGGGCGTGTGGGCATCATTCACTCAGCCAATTCAATGTTCGGGATTTAGCGACGTGGGATCAAAACATGGCGAGATTGTCTGGCGTTAAGTATTCAGGGGTAAATCCAATCTGATCTGAATCCATATAAAACGCATATATGTACATGTTTGGTAACAGTAAAAGCTTGTAAACAGCGTGCAAATTTTGAAGAAAAAGACTTCTTTCTTGCGTCAAGTGGACTACGCTGTTTTGGTCAGGTATTCAATGTTTTTCGCATTGAGTAGAGAATGAGTAGCCAAGGAGGCTACAAAATAAAGGAGTACAATATGAGCAATACAAACGGCGGTTCAGTAGGTAAATGTCCAGTTATGCATGGTGGACAAACATCTACAGACAAGTCGGTGATGGATTGGTGGCCGAATGCCTTAAACTTAGACATCCTGCATCAGCACGACTCCAAAACGAATCCATTTGGTCCAGATTTTAATTACAAAGAAGAACTTAAAAAACTGGACGTCGACGCACTCAAGCAAGACTTAAAAGACCTAATGACAAACAGCCAAGATTGGTGGCCAGCAGACTGGGGACACTACGGCGGTTTGATGATTCGTATGGCATGGCACGCGGCTGGTAGCTATCGTATCGCAGACGGACGTGGTGGTGCCGCAACCGGTAACCAACGCTTTGCCCCTCTCAACTCTTGGCCAGATAACGCCAACCTAGACAAAGCACGCCGACTTCTTTGGCCGATCAAGAGAAAGTACGGCAACAAGTTAAGCTGGGCCGACCTGATTATTCTCGCAGGTAACATGGCTTATGAATCGATGGGCTTTAAAACCTTTGGCTTTGGTTTTGGTCGCGAAGATATTTGGCATCCAGAAAAAGACACCTATTGGGGTTCTGAGCAAGAGTGGCTTGCGCCAAGTGGCGCGAAAAACAGCCGTTACTCCGGAGAGCGTGATTTAGAGAACCCACTTGCAGCAGTAATGATGGGCTTGATCTATGTGAACCCAGAAGGGGTGGATGGCAATCCAGATCCACTGAAAACGGCGCAAGACATGCGAGTGACATTTGCGCGCATGGCAATGAACGATGAGGAAACCGTTGCACTAACGGCTGGTGGTCATACAGTGGGTAAATGTCACGGTAACGGTGATGCTGCCAACCTTGGCCCAGATCCAGAAGGCGCTGACGTGCATGAACAAGGCCTTGGTTGGATGAACCACAAGACTCGTGGTATTGGTCGTGACACGGTAACAAGCGGTTTGGAAGGGGCTTGGACAACGCATCCGACTCAATGGGATAACGGTTATTTCTATTTGCTCTTCAAATACGATTGGGAACTGAAGAAGAGCCCAGCCGGCGCTTGGCAATGGGAGCCTATCGACATTGAAGAACAAGACAAGCCTGTTGATGTAGAAGATGGCTCTAAGCGCTACAATCCAATCATGACCGATGCCGACATGGCACTCAAAATGGACCCTGAATATCGCAAGATTTCAGAGCGTTTCCAACAAGACCCTGCATACTTTGAAGATATGTTTGCCCGTGCGTGGTTCAAACTGACTCACCGTGATATGGGACCAAAATCGTGCTACCTAGGCCCAGATGTACCTAGCGAAGATCTGATTTGGCAAGACCCAACGCCAGCAGGCAAAACGGACTACAACGTCGATCTTGTGAAAGGCAAAATCGAAGCGAGCGGCTTGTCTATCGCTGATTTGGTCGCCACCGCTTGGGACAGTGCCCGTACTTATCGTGGCTCTGACCGACGGGGCGGCGCAAATGGCGCGAGAATTCGTTTGGCTCCGCAAAAAGATTGGCAAGGTAACGAGCCAGAGCGTCTAAGTCATGTTCTTGCTGTGCTAGAAAGCATCGCAGCAGAAGAGGGCTGTAGCGTTGCTGATGCTATCGTACTTGCTGGTAACGTAGGTATTGAATTGGCTGCGCGAGCGGCAGGCCACGATGTATCTGTGCCTTTCGCACCAGGTCGAGGCGATGCTTCTCAAGATATGACGGATGTGGAATCGTTCGAAGTGCTTGAACCTGTGGCTGACGGTTTCCGAAATTGGTTGAAGAAAGACTATGTGGTGAAGCCGGAAGAGTTGTTGCTCGACCGAGCTCAGCTTATGGGTTTGACAGCACCAGAAATGACGGTACTGATTGGTGGTTTACGCGTTCTGGGTAGCAACTACGGTGGCAGCAAAGATGGCGTCTTTACCGACCGCGTGGGTACGTTATCGAACGATTTCTTCGTAAACCTCACCGATATGGCTTACACATGGAAGCCAACGGGTGAGAACCAATACGAAATTCGTGATCGTAAAACAGACCAAGTGAAATGGACGGCGACTCGAGTAGATCTTGTCTTTGGTTCAAACTCGATTCTACGTTCGTACGCGGAAGTGTATGCGCAAGATGATAATCAGGAAAAATTCATCCATGATTTCGTCGCTGCATGGACGAAAGTCATGAACGCGGATCGTTTTGACTTGCAATAAGTGAAACGATGTTCATCGATAGATGCGTAAACAAAGTTGATGAATAAGTAAGAGAGGCGGGCGCAATGCTCGCCTTTTTCTTTACGTGGCTGTTTACTTTGTTTGAAAATTAAGCTCATTTGAACCATAATCACTAGACCATATGAACTAAAGGAGCTTGATATGGCAACTGCAGCATTAAAAAGCTTCAAACCGAAACAACCTCATAAAGCCAATTTCTGGTTTATGTTGGGTATTGAAGACGCCGAGACAGGTCGCACTGATGCGGTTCACAAAGGTTTTGAACCTAAGGTGTATCGCAATATTGTTGAGCGTGTGAAGCTATCTCAAAATGAGTTTCAAAACGTCACATTGATACCTGTCAGCACGATCAAGCGTCGTCTAAAAAACGATGAACGCTTCAATACGCAAGAAAGTGATGCGATTTATCGATTAGCGATGTTATTAAAACTCGCGACAGAGCTGTTTGACAACGAAGAACGCGCGCTTGAATGGATGAAAGAGAATGTTTACGGCTTAGGTGGAAAAAGGCCGCTAGACATGGTCTCGACCACGGTGGATTTTGAAATCGTGAAAGATTTGATCGGCCGTTTAGAGCACGGGGTGTTCTCGTAATATGAAGCTCTATCGTCTCACACAAAAGAAATTTGCTGACACGCCATTCAGCCCCGTTGGCGCAAAGTTATTTGGAGGGCGATGGAACTCAAAAGGAACCGAAGCCCTCTACTTCTCTGAATCGGAATCCCTTTGCTCGTTGGAAGTGTTTGTTCACGTAAACAACGATCCTGCCATCACCAAGTTGTACGATTTATATCGTATCGAAATGCCAGAATACCTCATCGCCACCTTAGATGAAGAAGATCTCCCAGTGACGTGGCGAGCAATACCGGCGAGCGAGTCTACGCAATACATTGGTGATCAGTTTCTCAATGATCCTCATCCTGAGTTTGCTGCGCTGCAAGTGCCTTCAACGATTTCACCTCGTGATAAAAACTACGTAGTGAACCCAAATCATCCCAAAATGAAAGAGATCATCAAGAAAGCCGAAAAGCTTGATTTCGCGTTTGACCCGCGCATTTTCAAATAGAGGCGTTGGCTTTCTCTTGCTCTAAAATATTCAGCGCTTACCTGAGATAAGCGCTGAAGCATAAAAGCTTATTTTCTTGGTTATTGTCGGTCGTAAGTGAACTGTTGAGCTTCATTCGTACTGTTGTGGTAATGCCCAAGCACCAACTCAGCACCTTTGTAAGATAAATGGCTGTCATCGGTATACATGGCGTTGTTCGCACCAACTTTCATTCGACATACGCCATTTCTGCAAATGGCATCGGTCAAGTCGACAAACTCAACGTGCTCAAATTGATCAAAGTAGTTCACTAACTTCGCCACGTTTTGAGGGTGATGTCGCTTGGGAGAGAAATCGCATGCGGACTCTTCCGGCTCGCCAAACAAACGCGCTTTCCAAAGGCATTCTCCTACCGCAAACGGTGCAGAAGGCGTTGGGCCGAAAACGACCACTTCTTTCCCTTCCAGTTCATTCAACAATCCAGTTAATGATGCCTCGTAATCGGCTTGTGAAAGCTCTTTATTGAAGTTGGAAGAGATAACGACGCGACGAATAGAAGGGGTACGCAAAATGGTATCGACTGCCTCTTTGAAGAACTGTCGGCAAGAAATTGAGCCAGCAGCTTCCAGGATGTCGACATAACCGACCGCACAGGAATCTTGAGTAAGTTGCACCACGCCAGTTGGTGTTACTTCGGATAGACGCTTCACGTAAACCATGCTGTGACTATTGCCTAACACAGCAATGGTGGGTTGCGGCGCAGACGAGCACACATCGTTAACGTCGGTGTTGCCGTTGCAATCTAAACCGTAACCGTTGTTAACGCGCATGGCCTCGAAAAATGCGCTTCTTTCTGGAAAGCCACCGTTTTGATGACCAATAACGCCGAACGTCAACAAGGGCAGTGTCAACAACACAACAACCGTAGACACAGTACGCATACTCATGGCTTTTCGGCTGCGGAACGGCTTTTCAACAAAGCGCCAAGTGAAGTAAGACAGTACAAAAAGAGCGGCAATGTAAAGCGAGATATTGACGTCTTGAGTTGCGTCCAGCATGTAGCGGTAAAACACAAATAGCGGAATATGCCACAAGTACAAGCTGTAGCTGATTAAGCCGACGAACACGACCCATTTTAGGCTCAGCAATTTACCGCAGACATTGTCTTTAGAGGCAAACAAAATCACTAACGCGCTACCGATGACTGGCACCAGCAAAGTGATACCCGCGCCATCTTGCGATTTTTCAAACAAAAGTGCAGAGGCCAATATCAAAACGATGCCAATGGTTGCCAGCGTATCGTTGGATTGAACTTGGGTTTTTCTCATTACTAATGCGAGTAATGAACCGGTTGCCAGCTCCCAAGCACGAGAAAAGATCATGTAGAAGGCGAAATCAGGATCGTTGCTCGCATAAACAATAGTCATCAAACTCAGCGCAAATACCGCGATGAAAAAAGTCAGGTAAAACGCGTTTTTGCCACGAGCGAGTAGCATGAGTAGCAAAGGAATGACAATGTAGTATTGTTCTTCAACGCCCAAGCTCCAGGTGTGAAATAGCGGATTGGCTTGATCTTCTAAACCGAAGTAATTGTGGCCTTTTAAATACAGAAGAATGTTGGATGAAGAAAGAATAGAAGACACTGCGAACTGACCAACGTCTTTGTGTGCTTGTGGCAAAAATAGCCACCAAGACATCAAATAGCTGACGGCAATCACCACCAGTAGCAGGGGAAGTATGCGGCGAATGCGTCGCTCATAAAAATCACCGAGGCTAAACTTCTGGTTTTCCAAATCGTTAATCACGATGGTGGTGATCAAATAGCCGCTGATAACAAAAAATACGTCGACGCCAATAAAGCCACCAGCGAATTGCTCAACTCCTGCATGAAACAAAATCACCAACGTGACAGCAATCGCCCTTAATCCGTCCACTTCCGCTCTGTAAGTCATATCGTGTCCCTCCAACATTCCGTTTAACGAAGTAGAGCAAAATATGAACCAGAAATAATGTTGCTTTAAATCAGCACCTTAAATTGATTGTCAAAATGAAAAGGCTGGGGGAAATAACGAATTCCCAAATTGAATTTCAATATGGAAATCCCAGAAAGAGTGATGTTAAGAAGCGCTAAATCAAAGAACGTAAAGCGCGAGGCTCTTAGACTTCATTGAAAATGATAACGCTAAAGAAACAATGACAGAGAATACGATTCAGGAAAAAATTGCCAGCTTTACTTGTATCGAAGAAGCGTTGAATTACTTCGAAATCGAGTTTGATAGCCGATTTATCGAAAACAACCGAACCGAGTTGGTTAAGAGATTTAATGGCTACTTAATCCTCACTAAACCGGATGATTGGTTTTCAGGCCGCCGCGCACTGAAAAACGCCTACTGTAAAGTACAACGCAGTTTACTAAGTAAAACGACGCGCTCTGCGTGCCGAGGTTGTACATCTTGTCAAAGACGTTAATTCTTGGTGGCTTAGCCTAAAAAAGAACCCTGCATCTTGGCGTTACAGGGGGAAGAGCAAGGTTCTTTTGGGTTAGCTATTGGTTTGTCGCGAGTTGCGAATCGGCTTTACGTAGATGAGTTAACCCGCGTGATAAGCAGGGTAGTCCACTAAGCCTTTTTCACCGCCGCCGAACAATGTGGCAGGGTCATGTTCTGCCAGTGGATAGCCATGCTTGATGCGGCTTGGTAAGTCTGGGTTTGCAACAAACGGACGACCAAAACCGATCATGTCGGCTAAACCACTCTCAATCGCGTGTTGCGCCTTTTCTGCGTTGTAACGACCGGCATAGATCAGTGTGCCTTTATACGCCTCACGAACTGCGGTTTTAAAGTCGTGCGGAGTGTCTGGCGCGTCGTCCCAATCCACTTCTGCAATGTGAATGTAAACCACATTGAGTTTATCAAGCAGCGCAGCAGCAGCGGTGTAGGTGTCGACTGGTGTGCTATCAACGGTGCCGTTTAACGAAGTGAATGGTGCAAGGCGAACACCAACACGCTCTGCGCCAATGGCTTGCGTCATCGCTTCGACCACTTCACCAAGAAAACGCAGACGGTTTTCAATTGAGCCGCCGTATTCATCGGTGCGGTTGTTCGCTTCAGAATCGATAAACTGGTTAACCAAGTAGCCATTTGCTGCATGAAGTTCGACACCATCAAACCCAGCTTTTATCGCGTTTAATGCGGCTTGGCGGTATTCTTCAATAACATTCTTGATGTCTTGTTTGGTCATTTCACGCGGCTCAACCACGTCGACAAAGCCAGGTTCGTCTGTGCCATTGTCGATAAATACTTTCACGTTTTCTGCTTTAAGCGCAGAAGATGAAATAGGTTGCTCGCCGCCGATGTTGTCAGGATGAGTCACACGACCAACGTGCCATAATTGCGCGAAGATAACGCCGCCTTTCTCGTGCACTGCATCAGTTACTTTTTTCCAGCCAGCAATTTGCTCTGGGCTATAAATACCCGGTGTCCACGCGTAGCCTTGACCCATTGGTGAAATTTGTGTGCCTTCAGCAACGATTAATCCCGCTTCGGCGCGTTGAGCGTAGTAGGTGGCCATCATGTCGTTGGCAACATTACCCGGTTGAGAGGTTCGAGAGCGCGTCATCGGAGGCATGACGATGCGGTTTTTTAATGAGAGAGAGCCAAGTTGAATCGGTTGAAATAATGCGTCTGTCATAGGAAACCTCGTTATTGTTTAGTTTGAATCAGTTCGATTGGGTAGCCGTCGGGATCTTTAATGAAGGCGATGTGCGTTTCTCCTCCTTTCATTGGACCGGGTTCGCGAGTGACGTTACCACCAAGCGCTTTGATTTTTTCGCAAGCTGCGTAAATGTCTTCACACCCAAGCGCTATGTGCCCGAATGCGTTACCTAAGTCGTAACTGCCGGTATCCCAGTTATAAGTTAGCTCGATGGTCGCGCCATCTGGTTGATCAGGGCTACCAACAAACACCAGTGAGTAACGGTATTCTTGGTTTTCAAAACGATCCAAAACGCTCATACCCAGAACTTTTGTATAAAATTCGATAGATTTGTCTAGGTCAACAACACGGATCATCGTGTGGAGAAACTTCATAAGTCGCCTTTCATAACGTTGCGTAATCACGATGCAAACCTTATCGCTACTCTAAATAAACTGGAAATTATCGTTAATTATGAAAATGATTATTTAACGTTATGGATAATGAGGTTGTTGGCCCTACAACGTGCAAACAAAGATTACTCGCCGTTTCTTTTTGATAATTGGCATATGCTAATTACTCTTTTTACAAGCCGAGTACTTATCATGTCCGCAAACAGCCACTTTCATTCCACTCACGAAGCTCATTATCAATGTGCGGTTTGTTCTTCAATCGATGCGAATCCGAACTCTTTGGCTGTGAACTACCAGTGCCTAGCCGATGGTTCTGTTGTCGGAGAGTTTCACGTTTTACCGCGTCATCAAGGTTACACCGACCTGTTGCATGGTGGCATTGCGAGTTCGCTGCTCGATGGTGCAATGACGCACTGTTTGTTATTTAGAGACATTCAAGCCCTTACCGCGCAGTTGGATGTGCGCTACCATGCACCTATTGAGCTAGATGAGCACGTTATGATTACTGCACACTGTGAAGGTGAACGCCGCGGTATATATCAATTGGTGGCTCAATTGCTGGTCAATAATGAAGTTAGAGTGACGGCAAAAGGGAAGTTTATTCGTCCTAAAGAGGCGTAAATAAAAACTCGTTCTACGGAGAGATAATGAAGAAATTTGATGAGCTGTACGCAATTGCGACGAGAAAATCTCAATATGACCAAACCAACACTTGGTTTAAAGGCGTAGAGACTTATCTGGAGGCCATTGGCAAAGAAGTCGATGAAGTCCGTGAAGAGATTCGTGAGGACCGCCTTTGTCATTTGGAAGACGAGTTAGGCGATGTGTTGTGGAACTATCTTAACGTATTAAAAGCGTTGGAAAGAGAAAAGGGCATAGATCCTGAGAAAGTACTCGAAAGAGCCTGCACTAAATACGAGCAGCGTGTATCTGCGATTGAATCGGGACGCAGTTGGGATAAGGTTAAACAGCAGCAGAAACAAGCCTTGAACGCGGAACATGAAGCCGCGCAGTTAGAGACCATGAAGAGCCAATAACTGCGCGTGATATTATTTAAGATGCGGCGGGATGGGGAAGCCTGATCAATCCTTCGTGCTATTGACGAGCAGCAGGTCACAAGGCGGTTGATCAAGTAACGTGTCTACAGTGCTGCCAGACCAAAATTGGGATGACATGCTTCGTTTACACGCGCCCATAATCAGAATTGCCGCTTGTGATTGCTTAACTGTTTTTGGTAACGCCGTTTCAGGGTTTCCTTCTGGCAGCAGCAGTGGTACTCGTGTTAACTTTTGCGCAGTAATAAAGTCCGTAATGCCTGCTTTTTGGTTGCTCAAAATTTCTGCACGATAGCGAGACAGATAAGGCGCAACGTAGCGGCAGTAAACTAATGTCATTTTTCCGCTCAAGGTTTTTTCTAGCTTTGAGCCTCGCGATACGATGGCTTTATCTACGACTGATTTTGCATCTCCTCGATGAAGCGGATCTATCGCGCAAAGCATGTTGGCGTGAGAAGGCCATGAACGCTCACTTAATAGCAATAAATCACAATCGTTTTTTGCTAGCTCGGTGAGTAAGGTTTGAATGTCGTGCTTGTTAAAATGCCCCACGAGCAGTAAATCTGTGTCGTCGACAAGCCGTTTCGCGACTTGAGCAATCCAATGACTCCCTTTGAAATGCTCGTAAGAGAGTGTTGGCGTTTCAACTTCCTCTTCTTCACAAAGTTCGATAACGAAGTCTTTAAATTTTGATGTCCAAGCTTCAAACTCAGCTTGTCTCTTTTCTATATGGTCAGAGTTGAAACTAAGGAAATGCGCGAACGCGTGATCTTCACTCCGGCGGTGATCTTCCACCAATACCACGATGGGTTGAGCCAGCGCTGTCGCAAACTGAATCACTTTACGAAGCACCTTACGACTTGGTAAGGCGGCTTGCTGAGTCAGAAAAAATACTGGTGCCATTGATTACTCCATTATCAAACGAGGCAAATGCGCCTAATGCACACTAAAAGTTTATACCATCCCCTTATGCAAAGACGTTCTGTTTCTGCGAGCAAAATATAAATTCCGCAATTGTGTGCGCCATTGCCTAAAATTTGAACATCAGGATCTCATGCCTTTAGGTAATAGACATCGTGTTGACACTAACGTGATGCCCAAGGAAATCGGTGACAATGATGATAGATTCCAGCCAATTACAAATTAATCGCAAAGTGCCTCATTTGCTTGCCGAGATCATTAAAGCGATAGAGTCGACCGAAGACCTCGGTTTTTTGAAAGACTATCAGGAAGCGCAAATCGCGAACATTTTGGAGTCGGTCAACATTGCTTATCGTAAACGCGTGATAGAAGCGGTGCCGCCAGAGAAGTACTGGACGGTATTAAATTTGCTGCGATACGACACCGCCAAGCACATTCATCAATCACTCAACAAAGAGCTGCAACATGAACGCTTAGCGTACATCACGGATTCGGAACTGATCATCTTTGCAGACTTTCTACCGACCGAATTTGTGGATGAGTACCTTATCGACCAAAGTGAAGAGTCGGTCGCGCACATTCAACAAGCATTGTCGTATGAAGATAATAAAGTGGGGAGATATGCCGAGCCGCATTTTTTAGTCGCAAATCCTAAAAACAGCGTAGGAGGCATCAAAACCGAGTTGTTAAAACGCGGACAAAGCCCGGTGCGATTGATCATTGTGCGCGATGTCGGAGGCGTTATTGGGACGATAGAACCTCAAACCCTGTTGCTGCATGAGAACCATACCAAACTCACAGACTTGACCGTAGTAACGCCAATTCTGGAAGATATCCAAACGATTCAAAGCGTCAGTAAACAGGTCTCGATTGATGGTGGAGCGCATTGGTTTCCTATCATGGCTGGTGGCAAAATTATGGGCGTTTTGTCGATGGCGACCATCGCGATTACCTTGCGTGAACTCAGCCTACAAGCTGTAGTGGCAGAAAACGTACGAAGTGAAGAAGATTTGTTCACACCATTAACTGTGGCGACAAGGCTAAGAGCACTTTGGTTGGTGATTAACTTGCTGACCGCTTTTGTTGCCTCTGCCATCATTGGTATTTTTGATAACGTGGTCGAGCAAGTTGTAGCGCTTGCTATCTTAATGCCCGTTGTGGCGAGTATGGGCGGCATCGCAGGTAGCCAAACCTTAGCGGTGGCCATTCGGGGTATCGCATTGAACCACTTGCACCAAAGTAACTTGAAGCTATTGGTGAATAAGGAGTTAAAAATCGCCACCATTAATGGCTTGATCATGGGATTAGTCATCGCAGGTGTCGTCTACATGGTGTTTGACTCTTGGCCATTGGCGCTTATTATCTGTTGTGCAATTTTCCTCAATAGTTTGGCGGCCGCGGCATCGGGGACGTTGATACCATTCACGTTGAAGAAGTTTAACATTGACCCCGCCGTGGCTGGCTCGGTAGTATTAACAACCGTTACCGATGTCGTCGGTTTCTTTGCGTTCTTAGGCTTAGGTGCCATCTTCTTGATATAGAAAGCCAATTGACGCGTTAACCTAATGATCCAATCTCTCCATTTCCCAACCCAATATTTTGGGCAAGTTTGGTTTGCTCAAAATTCCTCCGTTTTCATAAACGCTGAACACGCCGTTTAAGCTTTCATTTCATCAATATTTTTCACTGCTCATTTCTACCCCAAAACTTTCCACTAACGATCTCGCTTAACGCTGGCGTGTCAAATGCCATGCCAATTTCAAACGCCAAATGATGCCAATTTTCTTGGCTGTACACGCATTACTTCACTCAAACAAAAAATAAAATAAGGAAAAGATTTTGAACAAACTCATCGTATTCACTGGTGGTCCCGGTGCAGGAAAAACCTCGGTTATCGAACAACTAAAAACACAAGGCTTTATCTGCGCGCCAGAAACAGGTCGTCACGTGATACAAACGCAGGTTGCGAATCACGGTTCAGCATTACCTTGGAATGACAAACAAGCCTTTCGAGATGAAATGACAAAAGAAGAAGTGAGCAACTACCGATCTTTCAATGTCCGCCAAGGGGACGTATTTTTTGATCGCAGTATTGTGGATGTATATGGCTACAGCAAGTTGGAACAACTGCCAATTTCGCATGAGCTCATCACGCATTGCCAAACGCTTCGTTATCATTCTCAAGTATTCATTTTTCCACCATGGGCATCGATATTCAGCAACGATGAAGAGCGAAAGCAAGATTTTTCTGAAGCGGTCGCCACATATCAACAGATGGTCGATGCATACCACAAGTTTGGTTATCAATTGATCGAAGTGCCCAAAATGTCAGTCGAAGACAGAGTGGCGTTTATTCTCGACTCAGTCATCGAATAAGGCAGACAGGTGAATAATGCAAACAAATGCGTAAGGCGATTGTGACCACGACGACAATATGCGCAAAGGGAGTTATTTATACTGGATAAAATTCAATAACTTAATTGAGTATTATGTCTTTTAAATATCTTACCTTATTGCTTGCAACGACGAGCATGAACAGCTTTGCTGATGTGGACCTGCCTTCGGGGGATGATTGGTTAAACCATGTGACGAATGGCCTAGCCCCATATTGGATGATGGAAAGCGCGCATGGGCAACCTGCGGGGAATTTTCCGACATTTCGTTGTGATAACGGTGTCATTCTCGACCCACAAAAGCCGTGTGAAGAATTAAACAAAGGGTGGATTAGCCCGCACTTCGATCGCGAATACACACGCATGAAATCGCGTCAAACTTACGCTTATGGCGTGCTTTTTCATCTTACGGGTGACAAACAAGCATTAGAGCTAGCCAAGAAAGGGGCTTATTACCTGATTGATCATCTACAAGATGAGAAAAACGGTGGCTTCGTGAGCTTTACACGTAGTGGAAAGCCGGGGATGGAGTGGCAACAGCGAACTTCTCAAGACCAAGCTTACGCCTTGGTGGGCTTGGCGATGTACTACTACTTGACGCAAGATCCAAAGGTTGAACAAGCACTTATCGACCAGCAAGCGTTTATATTTAAACAATACCGACGAAGCGATGATCGCGGTCTGGCGTGGGTTTTGAAAGATGGTGATGGAGAAAGTGAGAAGCAGCAAGAGTTAGTCGCTCAACTTGACCAAATTAATGGCTACTTGTTGTTAACGGCGCCACTTTTACCAGAGGCAGCGCAAGCCAAGTGGAAACAAGATCTGCAATGGCTGACGCAAGTGATGCTGGATAACTACCACTCCGACAAAGAGCAGCGCTTTTATGGCGCGATACACCACAAAGCGGTAATGATGCCAGATGCGAAACACAATGATTTTGGACACACCATCAAAGCGTATTGGATGACGTATCTCACTGGTCAGTTGTTGGAGAATTCCAATTGGACAGAGTTTGGTTTCAAAGGAATGAAACACACGCTTAAACAAGCGCAATACCAGCAAAACTTTGAGCAAGTCAAAGCGCTCTTCTCACCAGAATGGCAGAGTAAATGGACGCAAGAGAGCATTCCTGCTTGGCAATCAAGACCGCACAAGCATTACAGCTCGTCTTGGGAATGGGCTGAACTCGATCAAGCGGCGATGACGGTTTCTCTTGTCGATGGTTCGATGAAAGAAACGCTTCAATACACGTTACCCACCTTTATGGACGTGTGGGTGGATCATCAGTACGGAGGTGTTGGTCTGAATCCTAAATCAACCAAAGCGTTCCATTGGGGAAATGGTTACCACCAGTTTGAACATGCGTTGGTCGGGTATTTGTACGCGCAACAAATGGCAAAACAGTCCGCTAACCTTTACTACGCGCGACCAGCCGAAAGTAAAATGCCACTTAATCCATATTACTTTAACGCGGATATAAAAGCGTTTTCGTCGCAAAGTGATGGAGTCACTACCGCAACGTTCACCAATATTCGACCATAACTTGGTCGATGGTAGTGTGGTGGTTAAAGTCTGCGTGCAAACTAACAAAACCCAATGGTAAACTGCGGGTCTGTTTTACATAGTATTTAAAGGTAATTTGATGAACCCGATTCTTGCGATGTTGAAAGAAAACAATATTAGCGACGAGCAAATCAACGAGCTATTTCAGGCGTTAACTCAAAACCCTCTGGCTGCAATGGCAACTATCAGCCAACTAGGTCTGCCACAAGATCAGCTTCAAGCGTTAATGGCGCAGGTAATGCAAAACCCTGTACTGATTAAAGAAGCAGTGGAAGAGCTAGGCCTAGACTTCTCCAAAGTAGTAGAAGCCAAAGCGAAGCTACAGCAGTAATCGAGTTTTCGATAAAAACAAAAGCCGCCAGAGCCAAATGGTTCTGGCGGCTTTTTTACATCAGATGAAAGGTACGCGACTCCAACGGGAAAGCGAATAGGTTGAGCTTAACTTGGTGCTTGCATAAAAAATTAAGTGCGATTCTAGTCACGTCGCATGAACTCACGGGTGCTATTGGAAATAAATGAATTGTTTCTAATACATAGAACGTATTAACATGGTTGCACTAGACCCATATGAGTAAATTCATTGAATATACAATTTTAGAGAGGGTTTAGTTTTAAAAAAATAGTTAGTTGGAATCTAGGTTAAATGAAAATAAATATATTTAAAAAGCTACAAGTTGTATTTCTTGTGGTGTCAGCATCTTTAATGGTGGGGTGTTCGTCTATAGATGCGCATGCTGGTGGCGGATACGGAAAGCCGTTTTCAGGCACAGCGTTATCTGTCGCACGACAACCTTGCTATTTAAGAGCTGATATTACTTCCATCGCGTTATACCCACTTTCATTGATTGACATTCCTTTGTCGTTAGCAACGGACGTTGTGTTTCTTCCTGTTGATTTAATCATGGTAGCTACACCAACAACGAGTTATGGCGGTGTTGTTTCTCTAGGTTGTCCAAGCGGCAGCATGATCTAACACGCTTATTTTATTCAAATAAATGGAAGGAAATGAAAGTGGAATCGAAAAATAATTACTCAACAGAAAACAACGCTTCCTCGGTGCTCTTTGTAACGTCGCTTTTGTGTTTGGCATCAGTTTGTTTGGCCATACTGCTATTTATTATTGAGTACATTTCTGGCATGGAAATGAACGGTGTCGGCTTTCTTGGGACGTTAATACCAGCGATGAGTGTAGGATATTATTTTGGCTATAAAACAGGGAATATAATGCCTTCGACAACGAGATGGTATTCAGTGCTGCTTTGGAATTTATCGAGCTTAGTGGTGTTTTCTCTCATCTTAATGTTTTTGGGCATCTCTATATTTGAATTGATAGCGGAACTAGGTTGGTTCAGTATTATTATCGTTGTATTAACCTTAATAACCGTTTGTCTCGCGTACTTTATTTTTAAGAGTGGTGAAAAAATGGCGATTAAGGTTTTGCTAAAAGCGCAAAAGGGTGCGTAACTCAAATATAACGGACGCTTAAAGATTGATACGTAAAAAAGACGCCAGCCATATCGTGCTGGCGTTATTGTTTTCTCTTTCTTTGTGTCTCTTTGGTCTCTAGCAAAATCGAATGTTTTAGACGAAACGGTCTTTCCACGAAAACTCAACATGTTTATGTCTGCCCAAACGTGTGTATAATTCGCCGGAAATTACGATTTACAGATAACGAAAGGTAAGTATGGCAGTCCTCGAAATTCTCTCCATTCCAGACCCAAGGCTTAAAGTAAAAGCAGAAAAAGTCACTGATGTATCGACAATACAAACGTTGATCGACGATATGCTAGAAACACTTTATGCAACGGGCAATGGCATCGGTTTAGCTTCAACCCAAGTGGGCAGAAAAGAGGCAGTTGTTGTCATCGATATCTCTGACGAACGCAATGATCCTTTAATCTTAGTCAACCCAGAAGTGGTGAGCGGAGAAAACAAAGCACTTGGTCAAGAAGGGTGCCTATCTGTTCCCGAATACTATGCCGATGTAGAGCGTTACACATCAGTTGTTGTGTCTGCATTGGACCGTGATGGCAACCCGATTACAATCGAGAGCGATGAGTTCTTAGCGATTGTGATGCAGCACGAAATTGACCACCTATCTGGTAACTTGTTCATTGATTACCTTTCACCGTTAAAGCAAAAAATGGCGATGAAAAAAGTGAAGAAGTACGTAAAAGCGCAAGCTAAGTAAGATGGGAGGAAGTAACTCACAACCGCGAGTTGCTTCCTTTTAAATCAAGAATAAGTAGAGTGGTTTATCTCGGTTTTTTGGGGACATAACGCTTTACGACCTTCATAAGCCTCTGAAATGAAGAACAGTCCATATGTGACTCATGAGGGCAGGAGGCAACATGGTTTAGGCTGTCTCGCACCGCTTTCAAACGTGTTATTTGCTCATCAATCTCAAGCGCCTTTTTCGCCAGTAAGTCACGATCAATGTATGGTTTTGAACCTTCTGAGTGATTCAACATTTCCGCCATTTCGTTAAGTGATATTCCAGCGATACGCCCTAAACTAATTAAGTTGAGTTTACTGAGTACCTCTGGCGAATATTGACGTCTCAATCCATTCCTTCCTATTGAGCGAATTAACCCCAATTGTTCGTAGTATCTGAGTGTTGAGGTCGGCAATCCTGATTTTTTAACCACTTCAGCAATATCCATTCTATTCCTCATTGACTTCAAGTTGGCTTTAAGTTGTAGCATGCAACTAAGACCTTAACAAATCAAAAACTTGAGGAGCGAAAAATGCTGTTTTTAATAGGATTACAAGCGGCGCTAATAGGGATTGGTGCGACTGTGATAATGGATTTATGGGCTTGGCTACAAAGGAGAGTGTTTGGTGTTCCCTCATTAAATTATGCATTGGTTGCGCGCTGGGTTTTGTGCATGCCAAAAGGGAAGCTTGTGCATGCGCCAATTATGTCAACAGACCCGATGCCGGGAGAAAAAGCACTCGGTTGGTTTTTGCATTATGCCATTGGCGTTGTTTTCGCTTTGGCTCACATTGCTGTTTTTGGTCATCATTGGTTGGTAGAGCCTAGCCTAACACCTGGCTTAATTACAGGTGCGGTAACGTTGGTGTTCCCATTTTTGGTCATTCAACCTTGTTTAGGATTTGGTTTTGCTGCCAGTAAAACCCCAACACCTTGGAAAGCTCGTTTTCTTAGCACATTGGCGCATTTGGCTTATGGATTGGGCTTATTCATTACCGCATTCGCTATCAAAGGTGTGAGTCAGTATGTTATGTAGTGAGCATGTGCATCATAAAAACGTACTGTTTTCGGTTTGGATTTATGATGCTCAACTCTTGGTTTTTTTGGCGCTCTGTTCATAGTGAGCAGATATCTTTTAAATCTGTCGTATCAATCCAAGACGTAAAGTCGGCCAACATTTAACATTACCTTAACTCCGTTATGGCAAGTGATTTACCGATAAAAATTAGAATTGTCTGGTTTGACATCAAGATTATTGAGGATTTCAGATGGCTTCAAAAGCGACAGGGATATCGATACTGAGTTTATTAGTAGCTCCGGTGGCGATGGGAGAGACCGCAAGCGCATACGATTTATGTTTGCTAGAAACAATCAAAAAAAGCAATGGCGAAGAAACGATCGAGAGCATTCGCAAGCAGTGTGAGTTAGATACCGTCACGAGCACTGCGTCTGTCGAATCAACAACGAAAGAATCAGAAGAACCGCAAGAAAGCTTGATCGATAAACGTTTGGAGTCAGAAAAGCAAACCGCGTTCGAGCCTTTTAGCTTGGTTGCACATCGAATTAACTACATTCTTCCGTTTACTTATAGTGACCGCGTAAACAAACGTGCGTATGCCGACACCAAATACGGCGATGAACTGCGTAAGGAAGAGGCAGAGTTTCAAATCAGCTTTAAAGTACCAATGAACTACGACGATTTGTTGTTTGACGGCGATGGTCTGTTTTTTGGTATGACGCTCAAATCGTTCTGGCAGGTATACACAGGGGATGCGTCGCGTCCGTTTCGCGAAACCAATTATCGTCCTGAGCTGTTTTACTTCACTCCTACAAGTTGGCAGCCGCTTGGTGGCTCAACTTGGCTGGGTTTCGGTATTGAGCATGAATCAAATGGTCAGAGACAAGAGCTATCGCGCAGTTGGAACCGCGTTTATACCAACTTAACCTTTGCGAAAGACAATTTTGTCGCCTCTATCCAGCCTTGGTGGCGCATACCTGAGGACGAAAAAACCTTTCCGAATGATCCTAAAGGTGATGATAACCCAGATATCGAAGATTACATGGGGCATTTTGAGCTAACAAGCGCCTACAAATGGGACGATTACGAGTTGACGTTCTTGGGGCGCGAGAATTTTAAAACGCATAAAGGCTATGCTGAGATAGGTTTGTTGTTTCCAATTTGGGGAAAAGTTAGGGGATATGCTCAATACTCGACTGGATACGGCAAGAGCTTAATTGACTACGATCATAATCAGCAGCGCATTGGTGTTGGTATCGCGATCAACGGTGTTCTGTAGTTTTTCGATAGTCCAATAGAAATAAACGCTGGCAATTGAGATTTCAGTATTTAGAATGCGTGGCTAAAATTGATTTCCAACCTAGAGTGATTTTATGCTTCGTGATTACACCTTCGATTGTCTTGTAACCATGCCTCGCCATGAACTGGAAGAGTTTAGTGCTCGCATGATCAGTAAAATGGTGCCAGAAGACGTGATGAATGAGCTGTTTACTTTTGATCAAGAAGAAGTGGATAGCGAAGACCGTATGTTGTCTGCACGTCTTGATGCAATGCTACGCATGACAGCAATCGCACTGAGTGAAATTCAACAAGCGTTTGATGACTCAGACAATGCAAAGCAAAATAGCGAGCGAATGACGCGACTGGTGCTTTGGCATTTCTATGCGATTTCATTCCATTTGGAAGAGGCAATCACGCTAGAAACACACTGTGAACTAGTAGAAAAACTACTCGAAAATACCCCTTCGGATGTTTTTGCTTGGGTGAAAACTCTGACAGAGCTTCTGCATACTTACGCTGAAATCAACGCGAAAGAAAACCCTCGAGACTAAGGTTTTTTGTCGTTAATCGTTCAGTAAACAAGGCTAGCTATCTGGTTCGCCTTGTTTTATTTTACGTCTGTAAAATCCGCCGTTTTGGACTTCTGACGTACACCTCGATCCTCGCTTCAGGTTCGCTTCTCACTAGCGAATAGGGCGATTCCTTCTTACACTAAAATCAAAGCATTTGTTTTCGAACACTTTAATGCATCATTAAGCCGTGATTTCCAATCCACTTAAATACGGATAATTTATGTCGGAGAACGTTCTGGTTTTTAAATTTGAACCGATTTTGAAGCGCATATGCCTTCTCTCTCGCCTACGTTATCGTGGTGGGCGTAAATAATGGACCCGTTAACGCAAGGTTTACTGGGCGCTGCTTTGCCGCAGTCTGCAAGTAACAAGCGGCATATTGTGGCTGCTGGCGTGTTAGGCGTGGCCGCTGGGATGGCTCCGGATTTTGACGTACTTATCCGTTCATCAAGTGACCCATTACTGTTTTTGGAATATCACCGACACTTTACCCATTCATTGTTGTTTATCCCTTTTGGCAGTTTTCTCTGTGCTTTAGTGTTGTATCCGTTGTTTGCAAAAAGACGAGAGCTAAACTTTCAACAGAGTTGGTTTTATTGTGCCCTTGGTTATAGCACCCATGCGCTGTTAGATGCTTGCACCAGCTATGGGACTCAGCTTTTTTGGCCGATAAGCAACACACGCTATGCCTGGAATACGATCTCTGTTATCGACCCCGCTTTCTCACTTCCGATTTTGATCCTGCTTTTCTTTGCCGCACTGAAGCGAAATCGAAATTACGCGCGTGTCGCATTTCTATGGTCTCTGGCTTATCTGACTCTTGGGGTTATTCAACGAGATAGAGCAGAAGCGGTCGGATGGAAAATTGTCCAAGAGCGACAGCACAGCGCTGTGCAGCTAAAAGCAAAACCAACCTTCGGCAATCTTTTGGTCTGGAAAGTGATTTATGAAACGGAAGATAACTACTATGTGGATGCGGTAAGAGTGGGGCGCTCAATAAAAATCTATCCTGGCGAATCCACACCAAAGCTCAATGTGAAAACACAATTTCCATGGCTCGACCCGCAATCGCAGCAAGCGAAAGATATTGAACGTTTCCGTTGGTTTTCAAATGGTTTTGTAGTGCAAGACCCGGATGACGAAATGCGAATTGTTGATGTGCGTTACTCCATCGTGCCAAACCAAATTAATGCGCTGTGGGGCATCAATCTATCCCCAAAAGCCAGTGCGGATGAACACGTCGAATACACTGCTCATCGAGGTAGTACAGCGGAAGACCGCCAAACTTTTCTCAATATGCTTACGGATTTTGACTGAGCGCTTACTTGGGGTACAAGGGGAGCGACTCAGTGACTATCAAGCCGATTGAAAGTCCTTCACCAGTGTCGGCTTATTAGCAAAGAAGATTTTGCTAGACAGAGATTTGTACTTCCATCCAAGAGACAACAGTCGTTTTGCTAAGCTTTTGTTTTCAATGATAGCGACTTCAACGCCTTGGTAATGATATGGATGGCTTTTAATGTAGTCGATAAATGCAGTAAGCACGCCTTGCCCGCGAACGGAGGGCACGAAGTTGACTGCAACAATGGAAAAGCGCTGGCTGCCTACAGGGCAACGGACAAAGCAGTGTCCAAGCGGATGAGTGATGGTCTCGGAAAACTCAGGAAACGCGCGAGACTCTAAATCTTGAGAGAGCGCATCGTATTGCTGACATAAATGATAAAAAAGTTGTTTCGCTTCGCTGTTCATATCGGTGCCACTTTCTTGTAATTTGGTTTGAAGGCATTGATTTCACAAATATTGTAACCATAGTCAGCAAGACAAAACGCGGTGAACTTTTACAGTGGTGATTTCCTATTTTGAAAACAGATTGGTTACGAGTGAAGTTGTTCGTCTTCTAAGTGGAGTGGTAGAGTAGTGAAATAGTGGAGTGAGGTTTTTGAGATGAGTGAAAGGATGTTTGGATTGCACAAAGTTCACGGAAGTGAATAAACAGAAAAAGGCGAACCGTTTGGTTCGCCTTTGCTTGTTTTAGGGGCTTAACTAGGCGCTACTCTAAGTGCTTAAATTGCAACGCCACAAGTCGCTGATACAACTCACAGCTTTGCATTAATGATTGGTGGTTACCAACATCGACTAACTCACCATTGTCCAGCACCGCTATTTTATCCGCATGTTGGATAGTTGAAAGACGATGAGCAATGATCAGCGTTGTGCGTCCTTTCATCAGTGCTTCAAGTGCTTGCTGAACGTGATGCTCACTTTCACTATCAAGGGCGCTGGTCGCTTCATCCAGCAGTAAGATTTTTGGATCTTTTAGAATCGCGCGAGCAATCGCAATGCGCTGTTTTTGACCGCCTGATAGCCTAACGCCGCGCTCACCTAAAAAGCTGTGATAGCCTTCGGGAAGCTTCTCAATAAACTCATGGGCATGGGCTTTTTTGGCGGCTTCGATGACTTGTTCATCTGTGGCTTCTGGATTACCGTAACGAATATTGTGAAACACATCATGGCTAAACAGCGCTGGTTGTTGAGGTACGAGTGCCATTTGGCGTCGAAGCTCGTTTGGATCGAACTGTCGAATGTCTTCGCCACCAAACAACACTTGCCCCTGTTGTGGGTCGTAAAAGCGTTGCAGCAGTTCGAATAGCGTTGTTTTACCTGCGCCAGAAGGGCCAACCAACGCCAATACTTTGCCTTGTTCAGCGGTTAAATTTAATCCTTTGACAGCAGGTTGATTTGGGCGAGAAGGGTAGTTGAAATTCAGCGACTTAAAGCTAACTTCAGCAGACATGTCTGAACGGACAGGCAAATGGTTGTTTGGTGCTTTAATATCGCTTTCTACTTGAAGGATCTCAATCAGTCGCTCGGTAGCGCCTGCGGCTCTTTGCAATTCGCCCATGACTTCGGAAATGGTTGCAGTCGATGAGGCAACCATAATGGCGTAAAACACAAACGCGGCTAGGTCACCCGCAGACATCTTTCCGTGAATCACATCGCTGCCGCCAACCCAAAGCATGCCCGCAATTGCGCTGAACACAATCACAATAACGCCAGAGATCAGGATCGCGCGTTGTTTTACTCTCTGTCTGCCCACTTCATACGCTTTTTCCACCTCGACAGCGAAAGCCGCTCGTTCGTACGGCTCTGAGCTAAAACTTTGCACGGTTTTAATATGTTCTATTGCTTCCCCAGCGTAGCTGCCGACATCGGCCATTGAGTCCTGACTTTGGCGAGAGAGCGCACGCACGCGTCGTCCATAAAACAAAATCGGAACCAGAACCAAAGGCACAGAAGCCAGCACAATCAGTGTGAGCTTAACGTTGGTGGCAAACAACATTATGATGGCCCCAAAGCACATCAAAGCGCTACGCATCGCCATCGAGAACGATGAACCAATAATGCTTTGCAGCAACGTGGTATCGGTAGTCAGGCGCGACATAATATCGCCGCTACTGTTGGTCTCAAAATAGCTCGGATGCAGCGTAATCACATGGTTGAACACCGCAAGGCGAATATCCGCACTGACGCGCTCACCCACCGAAGATACAAGGTAGAAGCGAAAGAAAGTCCCAATGGCAATACATAGTGTGACACCAACAATAAACTGAATCGCATTGGTAAGCTCTTGCAATGATTGCTGTGCAAACCCTTGGTCGATAAGAATACGTACTCCATAACCAACGGATAACGTTAAACTTGCTGTTGCGACAAGTGCAACCAAGGCCGCTGCAACCCGCCATTTATAAGGCGCAATAAAGGTGTTGAGTTTAAGAAGAATGCTGAGATTTTTGTTATTTTTTCGGCTCATGAGTGACTCACAAAGCGTTTTAGGTAACTGGCATAGTAAGCGAGTTTGGTTGGTGAGACCAGTGAACTGCCGCTTTCGGAGTAGGAAGTTGAGGAGTTTGATAGAGTAAACAATACTCTATCTGTTTACTCTTAAGTAATCACTTAAGTCACATTGACTACTTACGGAATCCCCATGGGATTGAAATTCAAACTTTCTGATGGGATTGGTCGCTTCGCAGTTTAAATTAGACATATTGACTCTTTCCTTCACACCGATAACGTGATGCCTGAAAATTCCTTTCCAAATAACAACCTTGTGATTAGCAACAGTAGTGGTCACTTCTACACTGCATATTGTTTGAAATAGACCATCAAAAATACTTAGAACTTTGTTCCTTTTTCTGAAAACAGGATCAAATTTGAATTCCCCATTTATGTTCGTGGTGAAGCTACGTTCGAAAGAACGATTTGCTGACCGAATATTAAGTACTACATTTGCATTCTTTATGGGAATGTCTTCTTTCGTAATACGTCCTTTTATCCTTGGTGTAAATTCACGAGCTTCTTTACCACAAAACAAAAAGCCAACAGCAAAAACAGAAATCAGTACGAGCATCAGTAAATCTGCAAACTGTTCTAAGAACAGAAACACATTGTCGATCATAAGTTATAACTCAGCAGTCAGTGAATACACCTCGAATTGTTGCGTATTGTCTTGAGCGGCTATAGCGAGTATCTAAATTGCTGAGACATAATTCACGATTTTTTAGAAGTTTTGGAGGATAGGATGAATAGCCAATATTTATTTTGAATAAGAAGCACTGCGGTATTCACAGGGCTATCCATATCGCATGTATATCGAAAATTGCTAAAATGCCTAAGAGACTAGAACCAGATTTTAGTTGGGAGGGAGTTAAGCTCGGCTTTTGGCGAGTAGCAGGTCGACCTTTCCTTTTGCTGTTTTACTAACTGTTTGCATCAACTGAAAACTTGGCTTAACGATACCTGAGTTTTCTAATCCTTCGACCATTAAGAGCCAAAGCTTGGCCGTCATTTGCGCATCGGCTAGTGCGCGGTGAAAAACACCGTCGTTGTCGATATTTTTATAGCGAACAAGTTCACCTAGCTTGTGTGACGGAGCATCTTGAATGAGCCGTCTTGCCACCAGTAAGGAGCAAGCAAACTCACCTGAATAACCACAGTTGATTCGCTCAAGCTCTGCATCTAAAAATCGTTTATCGAATGAAGCGTTATGAGCGATAAGGTTCTCGCCAGCAATGAACTCACTAAATGATGCCATGACCTCTTCGCAGCTTGGTGCTATTCGCAACATGTTATTGGTAATGCCGGTGTAGTTCTCAATGAAGGAGCTCACTCTGAAACCGGGATTCATGAGTTGCTGAAAACTATCAACAACCTCGCCATCGACTAACTTTACCGCACCAATTTCTATTGCACGGTCACCCAAAGTAGGAGAGAGACCAGTGGTTTCAAAGTCGAGTACGACCACAGAGTTTGCTTGAGGCATGAAGTTTTCCAGCTGAGTAATATTGCGCAAGAGTATTATTGAAAGCGACAGAAAAAGAAAGGCGAATTCAACGGTGCTCCTTTGTCTATTTGGATTCTACAAAGTCAGCCTTTCTGGTTCACAATGTATGGGCAGTAATAGGCAAGTCTATGGCTTTACCCGCTTGTTTCGTTATTCGCTTGGCGTTTTAAGTGCTCGATAAACGCCGGGATCTTCTTGGCTACGTGTTTTCTGGAAGCGTAAAAGGCATACAGCACCAAATCTTCGGGTTCATATTCCAGTTCGATCACTTCCAGATCTCCTGATTCGATTTCTTCATGGCAAAACTCGACAGGTAGAATCGCAAACCCGAATCCTGCTAACGCGCCGGCTTTAGCAAGTTGCCCACTGTTGACCTTAAATGCAGATTTTACTCGTTGAGTTATCTGTTCTCCTTCTGAGTTTTTGAAAACCCAAGGTGTACCTTTCAATGCAGTGAAGCTGCTAATACAAGGAACGTGCTTCAAATCGGTAATTTTGAAAGGCCTCTGACGTGTGTGCAGTAGCTTAGGTGACGCGATCACAACACTCGGCCAACGCTTGATCTCTTTTGCAATCCAATTGCTGTCTTCAAGCTTGCCGCGGTGAAAACTCAAGATAACGTCAAACCCATCGAGCAAGTCCTCTTTAGGGCTTAGGTTCGTCTCGCAATTCAATGAAATAGCAGAGTACTGAGCACAAAAAGAGACGACGGCTTTAGCTAGTTCTGGTGAATCTGGCATGACAACGTTGAGTTGCCCCATGACCTCACGAGAGTATTGCGTCACTTCTTCAAGCACATCATTCAGTTTGTCTAACAAAGGCTGTGTGCGTAAATAGAGCTGTTCTCCAGCGTCTGTTGCACAGATTCGTCGAGTCGTTCTGTCGAATAAACGCACATCAAGCTGTTCTTCAAGTAACGCAATGTGGCGACTGACATTTGATGTCGGCAGAGATAAAAACTCGGCGGCTCTTTTGAAGCTATTGTTCTCGTAGACACAATGGAAGCTTTTTAGCCATTGCTGATCAATTTTCTCAAGCATCTCCATTAATCCCATTTGGTTGGATTATAAAGCCAATAAGTTGCACTTTATTACTTAAAACAGGTTTATACAATGCGAGTTACCGTTGTTTGGGCATAAAGGTTTTCCAATGAGTTGGTTAGAAAAACTATTAGATAAAAAGAACATCATTAATACGCGTAAAGCGTCGATTCCGGAAGGCGTATGGACTAAGTGTCCGTCTTGTGACCAAGTGCTGTATCGCATCGCGCTCAAGGAAAACTTGGAAGTTTGCCCCAAGTGTCAACACCATTTGCGAATGTCTGCGCGACATCGTTTAGACAGCTTCTTGGACAAAGGTGAGCGTATAGAGCTTGCTAGCAAATATGAGCCGAAAGATCTGCTCAATTTTAAGGACAAGAAACGCTACAAAGAGCGTCTTGCTCTCTCTCAAAAAAGTACTGGCGAAAAAGATGCGTTGGTCGTAATGAAAGGCGAGCTGTTGGGCTTACCCATCGTGGCTTGCGCGTTCGAGTTCTCTTTCATGGCTGGCTCGATGGGGTCGGTTGTGGGTGCTCGTTTTGTTGATGCTGTGAATACGGCGATAGAGGAAAATTGCGGGTTAGTTTGCTTTTCTGCGTGTGGTGGCGCACGTATGCAAGAGTCGCTGATGGCTTTAATGCAAATGGCCAAAACCAGCGCTGCGTTGGAGCGTTTATCCAATGCGCGCTTGCCTTATATCTCGGTATTGACCGATCAAACCTTTGGCGGCGTCTCGGCAAGCTTGGCAATGCTGGGGGACATCAATATTGGTGAGCCTGAGGCTAGAATCGGGTTTGCAGGACGTCGCGTAATTGAGCAAACTGTACGAGAAAAGCTACCGGATGGTTTTCAACAAAGCGAGTTTCTGCTTGAGCATGGCGCTTTAGATATGATTGTGCAAAGGCACGATATGCGCGCGAGAATAGGTGGATTGATAGCAAAACTCACTAATACAAGCATCCGACTAGAAGTTAAGTAATTGCGGTTGGCTCATGCTTTATATGTTCTTTGAGATACTCACTGCTATGCGTTCGACCTTTCAGAAACCACGCCTCGAAAATGCAGTTTACGCCTCCGTTTTAACAAGTTACATTGCTGAAGATTTGATTCAAAGGACAGAACAATGAGTACCCACCTAAAACAGCTTTGTCATACCCACCTCCCAGGTAATAAAGAAGACTCTCCAGCCGAGCACTTTGCAAAAATGGCAAAGTGGTGTGAAGAGAACAAAGTGAATCACGATGTCTATGGCGAGGGAGAAACGATTCACGCGTTCGAGCAAAAGGTTGCCGATCTGCTGGGTTACGAGGCGGGCCTTTTTGTTGTCACTGGGACGATGACACAGCCAACGGTGCTAGAAATCGTCACAAGACAAAAGCGTAATCCTATTGTTGCGATGCATGCATCTAGCCATATACCTGAACATGAAAAGCAAGGCTATCAGCTTCAACATCGCTTTAGTGTTTTTGCCAGTAGGGAACGTTTACCAAACGTGGAAGCTTGAGGGTCTCACTGCGTGGCCGGATGAAATCTCAGCCGTTTTGTATGAACTCCCGATGCGAGAAATTGGCGGTCAGTTACCTTCATGGCAAGAACTGGAAGAAATCAAAGCTTACTGCGCCGAAAAAGACATTCATCTCCACATGGATGGTGCAAGGCTTTGGGAAACCGCAGCGTATTATCAGAAAGAATACCGCGAGATCGCCGCTGGTTTTGATACGACGTATGTACCACTCTATAAAGGCATTAACGGCATGGGCGGATCTATGCTGCTTGGTTCAAAGGCGTTCATTGAACTGGCCTCAATGAGGATGAAGCGACAAGGTGGCAACCTGTACCACAGAACACCTTATGTAGTGTCTGCGGCAATGCAGTTCGATGAAAGGTTGGCGCAGCTACCGGATCTGTTTGAGCGAACAAAACAAATCTACAAGATCATTGATGAGTTCCCATCTTTGGCGGTAAGACCAACCCAACCGCAAGCAAACATGTTGCACCTTATCCTGCCTTTCAGCTGTGAAAAGTTGAAAGAACTTCAACATACTTTCGCTACAGAAAAGGGCATTTGGTTTGGTAATCCGCAAGTCACGGCACATCCACATCAATCCATCGTTGAGTGGTATGTCGGTGACTACCTGCTCAACCTTGGTGACGAAGAATTAAGGTCATTTTTCAACCAGTTACTCGGTGGTAAGGCATAAACTTATCAATATGCGAGCTTACTAACACGCCATACGTGACACTTCATGTATTCTTAATTGAAGCGAAGAAGAGGATTTATCAATGTCAAAAAGCTCCAAGCTTCACAATGAAGACAAACTGGTTAAAAAGGCACTAGAGATTGGTGGGAAGATGGCGAAGCTACAAGGCTTTGATCTCCCACAGTCACCACAGCCTCTAAGAGTAAAAGCGATTTACCTATTCTTGGTCGATGCCAAACAGATCACGCCACTACCGGAAAGCAAGCTAGATGGCGCAAGCATCAAACACCGACTGGCAGTATGGATACACAGTGCGTTGCCAGACAACGACCCTCTAAAGTAAAAGCCTCAAGAAGTTACATAGGTCATTAATTCACAAGGCGAGCCAGATGGTTCGCCTTGTCTGATCTTGGCAAGTGCACCTAGGTCTTCTAATGTTTCGTTATCATTGATTTACAAATCAGCATCAAAAGGGCTAAAGATAAAGCCAGAGAAGCGCTACAATGCACGCGTTGCAAGAGTGCAACCAAGAATACTCATTTACAGAAGCCTTGAAGTAACCATACATGTCTAAAGATTTCGAATTCACTACAGAATACACACTCGACAAGCCATTTTTTGCTGAGTGTTATGATCAAACTAGCCAGCCAGTTAAGTTCCCGCAAGCGTATTTGAAAGGGATCCTCTTTCTAATTTTTGGTGTGGTTTTATTGGAGTTTGAACTGCTACCTAACGGTTATGTCGGTTGGTTCTTTATCGTATTGAGTGTGATTGAAGCGTGTAGCGTTTACTTCAAAAGAACCTGGTGGCTATGGCGTCAAACCATCAGTTCAAGCCGTGGCAACAAAGTGGTGTTTGAAGTGAATGTAGATGGCGTGCGCTATAAAAGCGGTAAAATCGATCGCAGCCTCGCTTGGAGTGAAATCGACCAACTCGAACAAACTGATTTGGGCTTTGTCCTTCACCTTGGTAAACAACGCCAATACATAAGCAAATCTTGTTTAAACGAAGAAGTCATCACGTTTATGGTAGAGCAGCACGCCGCATCAAAAGTGAGCTAACAAATCCCTATTAACAGAAGAGGCGAGCCAATGGGTTCGCCTTTTTTGATCTTAGGATTTGATGCCTATGGGGTAGCTCTGGTTCAGACTTAAAATATGAACCACTATACTCGGTGTTTTGAGTTGCGTCATTCCAGTATATGGACAACCTAGTTATTACAACTTGTTTAGCGAAAATAGATTAGATGCATGCGTGTATTCGGGTTTTAATGAGTAGTTAACTCGACCCTTGATGTATTAGCACCTTGATGCAATTTCGCGAGCGCGGAAACAATCCAAAGGATTCAAGGACTGTCTTGCCTGCTCTTCGCTATATCAAGATGTAAGTAACGTATTTGACTTACTACTCGTAAGTTAGAGGCGCATGATATTTACTGCCATAATGAAGCAACGCCCAAGCCGTTCTTGTGGTCTTATTTGCTAAATCAATGGCGATAGTAGTAGACTTTTTCATGTATGGACTCCTTAATTTAGGCTTTGAAACCATAAATTCTAGATCCCTCCTGGGGGAGGGAGTCCATACATCGCGAGCCTAGACGAGACTAGGAATCTCCCTAAGTATGCTGCGGCGTTAGTGTTTAAACTGAACCAAAAAAGTGACAAGGAGATAGTGTATTGTGATCCTGAAGTGATGACGCCAACTTCTAGCGCTCTTTTGCCCGATTATTAGGTTCGGCAAAGATTTGACATTCGTTAGTTTGCTGGATTTTCCCTAATAAAATTCATGTGACCAGTGTTGGGCTTATGCGTCTAAAGGTAATTTCTATGCGGAAGGAACTTATTCGATTTGAGGGGGCTATACATGGAATTTCGATTCGAGCCCCATGGGAAGCGTTCGAAGTTTTAGGGAAAGTAGCTTATAAGAATGGAGTGCACAGCGAGAATCGAACCTGCATCATCAGCTTGGAAGGAGACGAAGTACGGGTTTTGTATTTCCATTAAATCTATTTAATATCAATTATTTAAATTGATTTTTTCAACGGGAATCCAAAAATAGTTGAAACTGTAAACCTACATTTTGGCTCCTAATCACGAATTTGAAAATAGTGAAAAATTCATCATTTTCAAATTCGTATCGATAAATCCCGACCCGATTTGGTTAGAAAGTTTCATCTAAAAAGTGCTTAATAAAAATCCCATTTAGCGGCATTATGTCAATGTCACCAGTTAACTTATGAGGTGATGAGTTAACATCCACTAAGGAATCACTTTACTATGCCATTGCAATTGTTAGGTTAACTTAGCAACGATATCGCTTGTTTAGATACTCTGACTAGTCGTCCAATGGTTTTTTCGAAAACCCATCTAATGAATCGGGCGGATAAGTCTTCAACGATGGTCCCATAGTGACCGGCAAAAACAAGCATATGGCCTAATAAGCCTTTTAGTTGCTCTTCATTGCGCTTAGATGATTTTGCTACGGATTCTAGCTTTCTTGAAAGCCAATCATAAAAAGTCAAGCCAGCAATCACCCCTGCTTGAATCGTTACCGTTGACAAAAGAGCCACATCTTTCAAATAGGTGATAAGTGCGCCCTGTATTCTATCGGCCCAATATTCCGAAAAAGAAGCTTGATTTCGTTGCTCGTACTTTAGCCGGATAGGGGTAAATAAGTGGTCATTCGATTTCCTCTTCAACGCTCCCCAAGAATCCGAGGAAGCAGTGTTTAGGTAACCCGGATTTTTGTTTCTTGCCATCAAATGGGCTGATATGCTTAACCCAGTGCCAGAGTCTAAGCGGTACTCGCCTGTCGAGATTGGAGCATGAATAAATGGCCAAAGCGGTACTTTTGGTACAGGATCAGCACCATGCGTACATCGATAAACGCCATCGTTTAGCTTTTCCGATGAGCGTGCGTATGCTTCCAGACCAACTCTAGGAGCGCCAAAGGTGTATAAAGTGGTTCTGACCTTCATCTCACTACGCACCCAATCAGCGCAAAGTGATGCGAGTGCTCCACCTAAGCTGTGCCCAACGCAATGTATACGTTTTGGTTTGGGATATATCTGCATAATATACTGCTTCAACTTGGGGCTAATACTTTGAAAACAATTGTTGAAACCAGCATGAGCGGGCGAACCGTTTGGTGATCCTTTCACCCCTATATTCGCATTTGTGATCCAGTCATTAGCATTTTGTGTTCCTCGAATTGAAATGACAATTTCATTCTTAAATGTTGAACCTTTACCAGTGCCAACCACTGCAAACGCCTCTGAAGTTCTCATCAAGCCAGGGATAACTTTACGCAATACCGGTACATTGGATAAACCCGCTACACCGCCTGTAAAACCATCAAATACATCATTTTCAGAAAAAGAAAAGTGATTTGAAAAACTGTTTTCGCCTGGCATGATAAAACGGCCATTATTTTCATAAGCTTTGTAAGGAATATCCGCTATTTCTGAAGCCATTTTTGGTGTTAACTTTGCCATTACGTGTCCTTGTTTAGTAATATTTTTTTAGAAAATCCTTTCAAATCACACCTACTAATAATTTCAAGATCTAGGCCATTCTCAACAAATTTATTTTTGAAAAAGTAATGATATTCGCCCGAATTAATCTCACAACTTAAATCAAGAAGATTATCTGAAATAAATTCATAGGGTTTCACTTCAGAAAAGCGAGCCTCTAGTAAGTAGTATTTTTTGCCATCTACAAAAATGTAAATGCCAATGTAGCTAGAGGATTCATGAAGGGCAGGTTCTTTAAACGTTTGATAGTGGTATGTGGGTTCGAAATGAAAATCCCCCTTTTCTGACGTAATTGTCTCGGTGATATAACGGTGTTTAGAAAAAGCCGTGTGTAGATAAACCACCTCGCTAGTAAACGCTTTCCCGCCTAAGTATAGGCTACCAGTGATCTCTGAGCTAAGTATGTATTGAAACTTTTTTGATTTGAAGAAATTAAACATATCTGCGTTACAACCTGTTGAGAGCAATAATATTGTGGCACTCATAAGGAAAACCGGTATTTTAGTCATTTGTTTGCCAATATTGTACATAGGTCAACCCATATCCACGCGTGAGACGATACTATGTCCTAATGCTCTCAAGTGCCAGCCTAGGGCCGCTCAAATTCTCAAAATAAGTCATGTCAAATCTTATATCTAGGCATACTTTAAAAAATAATGTAAATGACATGTCTATTACTTTCATGGGTTCAACATAAGCACACTCCCTCTGGTAAAAAATAGCGAACTATTCGTTAAAGTGCTTATCCACGTCCACTTCGTAAGCTTGCGTACTCATTGTCTCATTCTGCATTCTTATCATTAAGACAAGTTAACAATCGCCAACGCACAAATGGTTGTTTTTATAACCAATAAAACAACGCGCAGTGTTATGAACTTCACGAATATGGATCATACGAATCTAGTACTAAAGTTTTGTGGTTCTTCGACGTTTGGTGTGGATTTGAGTTAAAATACTCACCTCTAAAGTAACAATTACTACAATACCCGACCCTCAACCCCTTCGAACTCTTCTGATACCCTTATGCTCGGCTTGGGGTTACAAGCTCCTTGGAAACTTATCGACCAACCCCTTAATACAGAACACTCTCCTTATGAGTTTCATCTACAACTCGGAGTGGAACGTGGTGCTCTTTATTCATGTTCAGAGTGTGGAATAGCTTGCTCTGCCCATGATTTCAAAGAGAAAACATGGCGCCATCTCATTTGTTCAGCACCATTGCTATATCACAGCGAAAATACCTCGAGTTCACTGTAAGGCTCATCGATGTGCCTGGGCAAGGCCTGGTAGTGGCTTTACTTTGTTATTTGAGAAGTGGCTTTAACTCTCATAAGAGGAGTGTCCGTTCACGCTGCCGCCAAGTTTATGGAAGTGATAGATGAGCGGCTTTGGCTAGTGGTCGAAGCAGCTTTATCGCGCCTTGACCTCTCATCTTTCCAAGCCTTTGGGTTTGATGAAACGCCTTCAAAGTGTGGACATAATTCCGTCACGGTTTTCATCGATATGGCTCGTAAAACCTTTCCTGTTGTACTTGCTACACTAGGGAAAGGAAAGCAAACAGTCACAGAGTTTAAAACCTTCATTGAGAATCATGGTGCAGGAAGTGAGCAAGTCCTTGAGGTGGTTTGCTATATGTCTCTTTCCTTTTTGATTGTTGTCAAAGATGAGTTTCCGAAAGCGAATGTTACTGTCGACTGGTTCCATGTTGTGTAGCTATATACACGAGCTGTTGATGACGTTCGGAAAAGAATGACATGCCAAAAGCTCTTAGCTGGGCGGTTTTAAAGAATGCTGAGAGTCCGATGACAGATAAGCAAGTACAAGCTTTAGTTGAAACAGAGCAGTATGAGCTGGAGACAGCGAAAGCTTGGCGAGTAAAAGAAAAGTTACGCTGGATAAGAGAAGCAAAAACGACTCAGGCCAATTGTTGGCGCGTTACTAATTTCATCAAGTTTACACTTAATGAAACAGGAAGTTCAAACGCTCTAGAGCCAGTAAGAAAAGTCCTAACAACCTTAGAAAAGCACTCAGAGAGAATACTTCAACGTTGGGGCTCGACCTATGCTAGTGCTGAGAATCTTGACTGACCGAGGCACTGAATACTGTGGCCGTGTTGAACAGCATGATTACCAACTCTAACTAGCTATCAATGATATCGACCAACTCGAACAAACTGATTCGGATTTTATCCTTCATCTTGGTAAACAACGCCAATACATCGGTAAATCCTGCTTAAATGAAGAAGTCATCACGTTTATGGTACAGCAGCACGCCGGATCAAAAGCGAGCTAACAAATCTCTATTAAAAGAAGAGGCGAGCCAATAGGTTCGCATCTTTTGAGCTTGGCTACATAGTTTTAAAAAGAATCGCTAGGAAGAAACCACTACGCTGGCTAACTCGTTTTAGCCCCGAAGTGAGTTTGAGATAACAAAAACTATCAATATCAGTTCGACAGTTTCCGTTAAATTTTCTTATGCGACGATGGAGTCAGCGAAGTAATCACTGACTCTAGGTTGAATTCAAAACTTGAAGAATAAATCAAGCGAAATAAGCGTCATAGTGTGGCTTATCATTCGTTTCAATAACAGTGCAGATTATGCCCCAAAATAGCAGCTAATTGAGGCTGTACGGCTTCAGGAAGTTGCGTACCACTACATAACTACAAAGGTCAGATTAACTTGGGACCTTAATACCGTATTAAGATCGCATCGATGCCTCATTGATAAGTCAGGAATCTAGACGTTACACGAATTTAGTTGTACTTTACGCGAGTAATTAACTTGATAGCAAAAAAACGATTGATCAATAGAGAGAAAGCCTGGCTATTCTCACCTTTTTGAAAATGTATAGAGACATCAATGGGGAAAAGTACCTCATCCGCTCTGGTAGATAAAAATTTACTTTTGCCAGCATTGCTTGAACGTGCCGATGAAAAAGAGCTTAGCGTATTAGCGGACCTGATCACTGATAAGGGGAAAGGAAGGCTGATGCTGGACAAGAACCTAAAAGATCTAATCATCTCCTTTCAAATGAAAAATAAGCTATGTGAACTCTCTGACACTCTAGCCAAAGAGATTTGCGCCTTTGGTAGCCACTCAGCCATGAACGTTTTCAGAAGTGGGGAGGGTGTGGAATACCGCGCCATTTTAAAAAATGTCGCCAAAATTCTGGGTGTTGAGTCCAAAGAAGCGACCGACGTTTATTCACTTGAGAGAGGCGTTCTCGCGGCTCTTATTCTCAAAGCCGTAAATGACAAAGTCGACGACGAGTTGTTTAAGGATCTGAAGTGTAAAGACAGAAAATCGAATGCTTTGATAGCGGAATCCATACATAAAACCTCAAAGGGCAAACGTGAGCATCTCGTCGAAACGATACTCGATGTGTTTGATGCTGAGTTGGTGAGAAAACTGGTTGAGCGAGTTCTAACGGAAAAATACATTCTTATGCTTTGTTCCGGTATCGGCGCCGTGACGAATGTGGGTGCCTCTGGTGCTGGAATCATGGCTATCGCAAACTTGGCGGCGAGGTTCAACCCGCTGGTGGCAGCAGTTTCGGGAGCTGCAAGCGCAGTCTCGCTAAGCGGTCCTGCTTTTCGAATCGCTATTCCGGCCGTCGTGCAAATCGCCCTTATCCGCTATCATCAAATCGCTCTAGAAACCCAACAATTCTGTGAGGAGTTAGAATCATGCCTGTAGTAGAACCCGCAGCGACACTTGCTCGTGAACTGCCAAATGTGCCTGGGCTTGAGGAAGGTATTATTTCAGGGAAATATAAAGTTTGGGGCGGCGTGGTTCGTTTAGCCAAAGGGCAAGAAGGCGCGGGACAAATTGTCGGGCATTTGGTGATCCCGAACAATGCAGCAGAGATGGCCGACAAACTTCAAGGGCAGTTAGGTGCATTGCAAAGCCTCCAAGCTGCGAACCTAGCGATGTCTGGGTTGAACCTTGCTGTGAGTGCGGCGGGCTTTGCCATTGTTTGCGACAAACTGAATAAAATTTCTGGTGTGCTCAGTCAGCATACTCAAAAACTGGATACGCTTATCGATCTCGCTCAGAAGCAAGATTTACGAAATACGTTTATCGATGCGGCTGGATTTAGTGGACTCATTAAATCAGCGAAGCAGTTCTCTGAAACCGGCGAGTTCGAACAATTAAAGTCATTGGTCCCACAAATCAATGAGCAGTATGAATTTACCAAATTCCTTCTTCTTGATGCTACGAGAGCTGCGGCGAACGATGGTTTTATCACTGCTATTGACGAAGTGGAGTGCTTATCAGACCGTTTGGTACATTTAGCACTGGTTAAAGCGCATATTAACCAAAAGGTAGGCCACACTCAATTTGCAGTAGAGGCAATGGATGACCTCCAAAAAGATTGGTTGGATGTGAACCAAAATATTGCGACGGCGTTAACCGCAAACAAAGCGTTTGTTTGTGAGCTAAGCCGCGATAATGCCACTAAGGTTAAATCGCTATTGGAATTCCGCCAGCGGCGTGTTCCTGCCATAGAGTATCAAACAAACATGCTCAGACTGTTAAAAGACAAGCCAGAAGCAGCTCAGTTGTTTGATGCAGCTAACGACGAAATTCTCTTTATAGCGGCATAGTTCACACACTTTCAGGGACAAATATGCGAATTACATCTCTCACAATTGGCGGCTTTAAAGGGATTAAAGCCGCCAATCCCAGGGGGGGAGTGGATAAGTGAAACTAGCCATCATTTTGGATATGATATCGATGTTTTCCATTAGTAGATGTTATCCCAAACGTCTCTGTCTTATTAAATTCGTAACAAGCTTTGTCCAGAAGTGAGTTAATACATCAGCAATAAAAACAAAAAGGCGAACCAAACGGTTCGCCTTTGTCTATTTAGATTCTACTGATCACAGATAACTAAGTTGGAAACTCTCTCCTCATAAAACTCTCTTTTTAGAGTAATTGATCAGTTCGTAAAACCCGAACCCTACTTTGCGAACCGCACTTTAGGAACCGCCGTTGGTTCCACTGTTTTCGCAATTACGCTCTCAATCTGTGCAACCTTTGTCAGTTCCTAGATTTGGTATCAATGATGCTGTTAGTGTTATGTTTTCGACCTGGTTGACGATATAATTATTCTGTAAATAGCTGATTGTAGGGAAATAAATGAAAGTTATTAGTGATAACAAAACTCTTGAAAAGACGTTGATTAGTTTGATTAGTAATCACGAACAAGTATCAATTGCGGTAGCATGGGCATCGGCCGAGACAAAAGTATTCAACGCCTTTTTAGCTAACAAAACTAAGATATGTACTTCAACGATTGGGACACATTTTTATCAGACTGATCCCCGTGTTTTGAAAGAGTTTATAGGTAGCAAGCAAGTACACTTCGTTACTCAAACCAGTGGCGTGTTCCATCCCAAGGTATACCTGTTCAGAACTGGCCTTAAGTGGGAAGCAATTATCGGTAGTTCTAATATGACTAACGGAGCGTTCACCTCGAACAACGAGATCAACGTTCATCTTAGTAGCAAAGATGATGAAGGCAATATTTCATTTGATGAACTCTTAGCACAACTTAGTAAGTACTTTGAAGTAGGGGTGTCTGTTGACGAAGAGTACGTGAATATATATAAAATTTATCATAAGAAACAGAAGCCTCGTTTAGATAAGTTGGCGGATCGTTATGGGAAAACAAAAGCATCTAAACCGTTACTTAATAGTGTTGTAATGCAAATGGAATGGCCCGCGTACTTAAACAAGGTTCAGCAAGATGTTAATCATACAATCTTGACTCGATTAGAACTTCTCGAAACTATCAGAAGTTATTTCAATACATACGATGACTATAAATCTATGCCTTTGGCTGCTCGTAAAACAATCGCAGGGCTACCCAATGATGTGCATAAGCATTGGGGATGGTTTGGTAGCATGAAAGGTGCTGGGGTTTATCACAGCAATATCAATAATAACAATGAGTACATTTCAGAGGCTCTTGAGCATATCCCGCTTTGTGGGGAGATTAGCATATCTCAGTATAATCAGTATGTTGAAACATTTAAGAAAGCATTCCCGAATGGTAGAGACGGTATCAGTATTGCCAGTCGTTTACTTGCTATGAAACGTCCAGATTTCTTTGTTTGCATTGACTCCAAAAACAATCGTGCAATGTGTGCTGACTTTGGTATTAAAGTGTCTGGTATGACCTATGAACGATACTGGGATGAATTGATAAGCCGAATCCACGAATCAGTATGGTTTGATAGTCAGGTGCCTAGTAAAAAGTTAGAAAAACGAGTTTGGAGAGGTAGAGTTGCATTGCTCGATTGTATCTTTTATGAAGAAGAGTAATGTGAATAGGTAAGTGCTCTCAATCAAAGTGAGTTCTCAACGGTATCCATAATGGGATGGCGTGAACCCCAATAGCTATAACTATGATCTGCTCCAGCCAGACTGGACACTTCATTAAGCGACATTTTTCTGTTCAAAGTTAACTGGGCTTAGATACCCAAGAGCACTGTGCCTTCTCGTCCGATTATAATCAACCTCAATGTACTCGAAGACTGTTTGGCGCATCTCATCTCTGGTCATGATCGGTTCGTACTGGATCGCTTCAACCTTCATCGAATGGAAGAAGCTCTCAACACACGCATTATCCCAGCAGTTTCCTTTTCTAGTCATACTTTGCTTTAGATTATAAGCAGTTATGAGGTCTCGATAATCTTTCGAGCAATACTGGCTACCTCTATCTCTATGAAGAATAACCTGCTCAGGGAACCCTCGACGGAACAAAGCCATTGATAATGCATCGCAGACCAGTGTTGCCATCATCTTCGTATCCATTGACCAACCAATTACTTGCCGTGAGTAAAGGTCAATGATCACAGCCAAATACAACCAACCTTCACTTGTGGCAAGATACGTGATATCGCCCGCCCATTTTTGATTCGGAGCCGTTGCAGTAAAGTCCTGAGCTAGCAAGTTCGAGCTACAGGCATCTTACGCTTGCTGTCCGTTGTACACTTAAACTTGCGTGCCGCTTTCGGCGTTAAATCCTGACGCTTCATGCTGGCTGCAATGGTTTTAACATTATGGCTATTACCGTTCTCAGCGAGTTCTTTCTGGATACGTCTTGAACCATCTCGACCTTTACTGTTGTCAAAAGCATCTTTGACCTTTGTATCAAGCTCTTGACGAATTGTCTCGCGCTGGATGGCCTTGTGACGATGCTTAATCCAATAATAAAACCCACTTCGAGAAACCCTGAACACCTTAGCCATACGGACAACACTGAAGCACAGCAGGTGTTCGAGCATAAATTCATAGCAATCTATTTTAGATTTTTCGCGAAGTAGGTGGCGGCCTTTTTTACGATATCTAGCTCTTCTGCTTGTTCTGCTAACTGCCTTTGAGCTTGGCTACTTCAGAGGCTAGCTCTTGCTCTCGCTGACTGGTCGTGGTGTCTTTCTTTACAGCCTTACGCCAACCGTAGATCTAAGATTCATGCAAGGAGAGCTGTCTTGCTGCCGCAACCACTCCCACTTTCTCTGCTAGCTTCAGGGCTTCGGCTTTAAATTGGTTCATCTCGGCTTTCCGGGGAAAGCCGCTTTTATCTTTAAGAAGAAGTAATCAGTGTCTCGATAGCCATATCCCATCCGCTTGATTAACTTTATCTTGTTATTTATCCCTTCAAGCGTACAGGTATTCAGCGGGTAACTTGCTGAAGCAGTAATCCCATGAAGATATGGACGGAGCTTTCGAGCGAACTCTTTAAGTGGCTTAATTCCACTCTCATTCACTTGCTCCCACCATACCTGCCATAAGTTTTTAGCCTGAAGTTCAGAGCCACAACGCCATAGTTCCTTTAATTGCGCACCCAGCAAGTAAGTTGTCATCAAGTCCTGATTCATATTCAATATTTCTGTGAGGTAGCTTTCCTGTTGTGCATTCAAATTATCCCTATTTTTCAATAACACCCAGCGCGAACGCTTGACCCATTGCCTTGCTTTTTTATCTTGTTTTAGCTTATTGGCTTGGTCGACTCTGACTTTATCCATCACTTCACGACCAAACTTAGCAACGACGTGGAACAAGTCGTAAACGATGCGAGCATTTGGGCAATGCTCTTGGACTTCAAGGTCAAAAGCCGTATTCATATCCATTGCTACAGCTTCGATATTTTTACCATGCTCACCTAGCTGTTCAAAGAACGGTCGAATATCCTTGCGGCTACGACCTAGTCCTATCCAGATAACCTGATGGCTTTTCGCGTCAGCAATGACCGTCGCATAGCGGTGCCCTTTAAAAATGGCGAACTCGTCCATGACGAGTTGCCTTAATTCACCCCATTTAACTTGCGGCACTACTTGTTGAAGCCGACGCTTATCTATCTCTTTGATTGTTTGCCAATGAACGCCTGTCACTTGGGCTATATGTTTAATTGGTAGCAGAGGTAACAACTGTTCTATATAGCTTCGTAGGCGGTTAGTGATACGAGCATAAGGTTCCAACCAAGATAGCCGCTCTGTTTTAATGCCGCAATTACTGCGTCGGGTTTGAATGGACAGTTCAACGGGAGCTCCTAACAGTGTAGCTTCCTTCACGTTACGCCACTGATACTCATGTATGGCTTGAGCTTTAAGCCCGCACGGACACTTAGCGATAGAATTAGGTTTGAGAGTGAGCTTTATTAATGATGCAGTCTGATGAGACTTTACTATATGAAAGCCTTCCCAGAATGAAGATAGGAAAGTATGATTCGACATGAAAACGGTAGTTTGTGTAGGTTTTGTTTGGCGATAAAACTCTATCACTTACTACCGTTTTTGTTTTTAGTTCCCGCTTATCCGCGATGAACCTTTAAATTCAGGAGAATGGATAATACGTTTCTTTTTGTTTGTCATGGTTCACCTCGTTAGTGATTGTACTCACTTAACTCGGTGTCCAAAACTGGTGGTGCGGATCAGATCGAGCAAGCAAAGCAGAGTGCGGAAAAAGTCACGGATACGCACAACTATAACGAGGAAGAAACTCGCACTTATCTTATTGATGTTCTTCTTCACGAGACCGGTTGGAAACTAGAACATAAGCGAGATCGTGAATACCCTGTATCAGGTATGCCTATTTCTAAAGTGAACCCTAAGGGCAACGGTAAAGTAGATTATGTGTTGTGGGGGGATGATGGTACAGCGTTAGCGGTTGTTGAGGCAAAACGCACTCATCGCCGAGCCGAAGATGGGCAACAACAAGCGAAGCTTTACGCTGATTGCTTAGAAAAACAGTGTGGCGTGCGCCCAGTTATTTTCTACACCAACGGCTATGAAACTCATCTATGGGATGATCATTTTTACCCGCCACGTCAGGTTCAAGGCTTTTACACCAAAGCCGAACTTGAGCTTATGGTGAAGCGCCGTACCGACCGCAAACCTTTCTTTGAAAATGGGCTGCCTAACAATAACTTGTTAATTAACAACGAGATCACCAACCGTCACTATCAAAAGTCAGCCATCACCAAGCTATTGCAAGACTTTGAACTAGACCATGAGCGCAAAGGGTTATTCGTTATGGCAACGGGTACGGGTAAAACTCGTACCGTGATCAGCCTTGTCGATTTGTTGGTGAAGAACGATTGGGTTAAGAACATCTTGTTCCTAGCCGACCGCAATGCACTGTTCACCCAAGCCAAGAAGAACTTCGTTAAGCTATTGCCTCGCGTAAGTTGTTCTATTTTGGATTCTGGTCAAAGTAAGAACAACATCGACAGTCGTTTGTATTTCTCGACATACCCGACCATGAAGAATCTACTGGATCGTGGCGCAGATGAGCGACCATTTGGAGTTGGTCATTTTGATTTAATTGTTGTCGATGAAGCGCACCGTTCTGTCTACTCGAAATACCGTCAAATCTTCGAGTATTTTGATGGCTTCTTAGTGGGGTTAACAGCCACACCAAAAGATGAAGTTGAAAAAGACACTTATGACATTTTTGACCTGCAAAAAGGGATGCCAACCTACGCTTATGAAAACGACAAAGCGTATGACCAAGGCTACCTTGTACCACCAACTAAGATTTCTGTAGCAACCAAGTTTCTACGTGAAGGAGTTAAGTACAAAGACTTATCACCTGAAGAGCAAGAAGAATGGGAAAGCAAGGCTGAGCTAGAAGATCGAGATGAAGTATTACCATCCGAGGTAAACAAGTTCTTATTCAACGAAGATACTGCCGAGAAGATGTTTGCTCAGTTAATGAGTAAAGACGACCGTGGCGGTATTCATGTCGAAGGTGGTGATGTTATTGGTAAAACCATCATCTTTGCAGCCAACAATGATCACGCGGTTTTCCTTGAGAAAATGTTCAATAAGAACTATCCCAAGTGGGCCGGTAAGTTGGCGCGAGTGATTACCTTTAAAGAAACTTATGCACAAAGCCTCATCGATGAGTTCAGCGGCGATGAAAACAAGATTGACGAATTCGACCTCAAGAACCCTACATGTCGGATTGCAATCTCCGTAGATATGCTCGATACCGGTATTGATGTACCAGAAGTAGTGAACCTAGTGTTCTTCAAAGTCGTTCGCTCAAAAGTGAAATTCACCCAGATGATTGGGCGTGGTACACGTTTGTGTAAAGACCTTTTTGATCCGAATGATGATAAGAAAACATTTAAGGTTTTCGACTACTGCCAAAACTTTGAGTATTTCGATTCTAACCCTGAAGGTATTGCGGTGGGAGTGGCGAAACCTGTGACTCAACAGGTATTCGAGAAGCGCGTTCTGCTCAGTACATTACTTAACAGCAGGATGAATAATGAAGAGTTCCGAGAGCAACACCCAGAAGACTGCGAGCGCTATTCTGAGCTAAATCGTTACCAACTGGATATGTTGCACCACATTGTCAGCGGGATGAATCTCGATAACTTTATTGTCAGACCGAAGCGTCGAGCGATTGAGCCGTTTTTAGACCGTGAGCATTGGGATAACATTGATGACGCTAAGTTTACTGAGCTAGAGAGCCAGATCTCTGTACTACCGACGGAAGCTGAGGCGTTTAACTCAGATGAGCAGCTTAATCATCTATCACACCGCTTTGACAGTCTGGTGCTGACTATGCAATTAGACCTTTTAGAAAAAGGTATGATTTCTGAGATGATCCGAGGTCGTGTGGTAGAGTTTGCAGAGCAGTTAGAAGCCAAGTCAACCATCCCAGCGGTACAAGCGCAACTACAACTGATTCAAGACATCCAGACCCAAGAGTTTTGGCAAGATATCCACTTAGTCACGCTGGAAGAGCTACGCCGTAAGTTACGCAATCTCATGTTTGCGTTGGACAAAGATAAAAAAGAGATGGTGTACACCAACTTTGAAGACGAAGTTCAAGGTGTACACAACGTGACCAACGTGTACAAGAACCCAAGCGTTGATTTAGCCCAGTACCGCAAGAAGGTTGAGCTCTATATTCAAGATCACCAAGACCAGTTAACAATCCAAAAGCTAAAGCGTAATAAAGCCATTACACAAGCAGACTTAGACGTTTTAGAGGGCTTGTTACTGGAAGCTAGTGGGATGAGCGATGTTGAGACATATCGAGAGAAAATCTTGCAAGAAAAGCCTTTAGGTACGTTTATTCGTCAGTTAGTTGGCTTAGATATGAACGCAGCAAAAGAAGCATTCAGTAGCTTCCTTGATGAAGAAGCTTATAACGCAGAGCAAATTCAATTCGTCGACCAAGTGATCGACTATCTCGTTAGCAACGGCATTCTCGATATGTCACAACTCTTCGAACCACCATTTACTGATAACCACGGCGAAAGCGCCTACGGCTTCTTTGGTGAAGGGACTGTGGTGGAGTTGTTCGGAGTTATTCGTAAGGTAAATGCGAACGCTGTGGTAGCAGAAAGCCAGAGCGCTTAGAGCTTGATTTTAAATTAAGATAAACTTAGTTATCAAGAGGATGAAATCCTTTTGAACCCAAGGGTATGTATGCCAGTTATAGATAAAAAATATGAAGAGTTATCACTTAAAGATGAGCATTTAGGTGATCCATTACTCCTAGCGTTGGCTTGGAAAAAAAGCCATCAATATATTCGGACGACTAACTGGTATGCCGATAATTTTGAATTAGATTTATCAGCTCTGAACTTGGTTGAACAGTGTAAAAAGTGCGCTGAAGACTTGGATGATAAGGTTGTATTCAAACCATTAGAGTTAGTGCCAGCTCCCAAGACCAGTACTTGGGAGTTTGTCCAAGATGATAGCGATGGACATCATAAAATCAAATGGCAACCTGAGCCTGTTGATTGCGAGAAAGATTCCGCTAAAAAGTCTAAAAAGACAACTTCCCCAGAGCGTCCAGAAAGCCCAATTAAACTGAGACCGCTTGCTCATGTTCCTATTCGTGAACAGTCAATATTGTCATTGCTGATGATGGGGTTGGCAAACAAAGTTGAAACTATACAAGGCAACCCTAGCACCGAGTTTACGCATGTGCATAAGCAAGGAGTTGTGAGTTATGGCAATCGACTTTACTGCACTTATGATGCTGATGAAAATGCACAACACAGTTATGGCTCAACCACTATCTATAGTAAGTACTTTGTTGATTATCGCCGTTTTCTAGATAGACCACATTACTTTGCACTTGAGCAGTTAGGCGAAATATCTCCTGATGAAAGGGTTTACATCGTTGAACTCGATTTAGAGAAGTTTTTTGATGGAGTCTGTCGCCAAAAGTTAATTGAACAAATTAACAAGATCATTAAACGAAAGTCCTCAGATAAAGACTACGACAAGCTCGCTCAATTACTTGCTGCATTTAATGATTGGGGATGGTCTAGTGAGGCTGAAGAACAATATAGCAACTTGTGTGCATCGGAGAAGATTCCCACTGCTCCGAAAGGCTTGCCTCAAGGGTTAGTGGCCTCAGGGTTTCTTTCAAACCTCTATATGTTGGATTTTGATCGTGAATTTAGTAGCAAAATTGGAACTGAGTTTGGCGAAAATCAACAATTTCGACTAGTTGATTACTGCCGTTACGTTGATGATTTTCGTTTAGTTATCGTAGGCCCTAAATCATTTGATGGTTTAGATCGTATTCAACAAGTAACAAAACATATAGTAGAGTTGGTTCGCGGGCTAGACTCATACAAAGTATTAGGATTATCCATCCAACCAGATAAAACTAATGTTGAAATTTTTCATGGGCTTAAAGTTGGTGTTTCCAAGAATTTGAATGAAATTCAAAGTAGGCTGAGTGGCCCTATTTCTTTGGAAGAAGCGGATAATCAGCTAGGACAACTAGAGTCATTGCTATCGTTACAAGCGCCACCTAAATCCATTGTAGCTGCAAGCAAGAACCTTTATGCAGTAAATGGATTAGCCTCAATTGAGGCAACTCGATTTGATGTTCGTGAGGATACGCTAAAACGATTTGCAGCGAATAAGCTATCTAAAGTACTGCGTGAAAAGCGACATTTTTCTTCACAAATACCAGATGAAAATGGGGTGTTGCAACCTGGAGAATGGGATTACTCACAAGAACGAATAGCTAGAGGATTTATAGCTTGCTGGAGTTATGATCCGTCTTTAGTACTTCTACTTAAGAAAGGGCTAGAACTGTTTCCGAGTACCAAGTTGTTAGAGCCTATACTCGTTCAGCTTGAGAAGTTGTTAGAGAGAGAAGATGATAAGCAAATAGCGGTAGCTAGTTATTGCTTGGCGGAAGTTTACCGACATTCAGCTACTGTTATTCACAAAAAGGATTCTATCGCATTTCCGGCACATGCTGATTTAGAGGCGTACTTTGAGATATTACAAAGCTCAGCGGCAGAACATAGCGTTCCTCGAGATAAATCTTTTAATTTGCTTTCTGAGCAAGCAAGGTTTTTGATGCTCGTCCGAGCAGATACTGTGTTAGCGCAGGAAGTGGGAGAGCCTCTGTTCGATGTAATTTCTAAGTTAACGCATGGATTTAGAGAGATTACATTGCCTGATGATTGGACCTCTCAAGATGTAGCAGTAGCTATTCTCATGGCTAACCAGATATTAGATATAAGCAAAGAGTGTATTAGAGCTTGTTCTTGCTTGCTTGAAAAGGTTTCTGTAGATACTGCAAAGTTGTTTGACACTCTTAAGCTTATTCTCGTTCAGGATAGAGCTTTGGGTGTTGCTCTGATCCGACATGGTAGAGGAGTTAGACACAGCTGGCCTACGTTAGATAGGATAAAGGATGAGTTGGCTGAACCGTTGAACCTTGAAGTGAGGCCACTAGCTAAACCTTTAAGTAAGATTAATACCAAAGTTAGCCTTCTTCGTCTCATCTTGCGTGATGACAATCCATTCGCCAATGAAATAATGGCTCTTAAACACTTGCAAGCTGTTTTAAGCCAGTCTGAGCTGCTCATGGAGAATCGAGAAAAAAGTATCGACCTTGCAACAACTAGAATCGAATTTGATTGTTTTAGTTCGCCGCTAGCGTTTGGTGCATTTGATAGAACCCTAAATCTAAGCCTTAAGTTTAACGAAAATAGTGACCTACTTTCCAGTTGGGGTGATTTCTGCTCGTCTGTATCGGATGATGTGCGAGTTTTGCGAAACTTAGGTGAATTTATTCGTGCAACATTAGTAGGTAGCCAAGACTGGACTTCATTCGGTGTGGGAGTAGTCCCCAAGCCTGGATATCGAGGTATTCGCTCTAGCTTCTATAAGCGTCAATTAGGACTGATGACAAGTCCAGAATCGATCGCAGGAGTAGGAGCTCAAGTTTCAGGTTGGCTGACAGGTTTATTATCCAAGTTACTGAAGTGGCCAGGTATTAGAGTTAATGACCATGGTTATGATTGGCCCATAAATTGGTCGATTGCAGTCGTTAAGCAGTTAGTTGACTCTCGATTACTTGAATTAAAAGCAGCTTATTGCACTCAGTCCGGCATCCCAAGTTTACTTGAGAGGCAACCCCTTGACTGGAGTGAGGATAAAGAATCTCTTTCAGTTGTAATGGTACAGTCCAAGCTACCTGCTAGAAAAGACTTTGGTGAAGCAGGTTTAATGCTTGATAAGCCAGAGTATCGAGCTAAGCATCGTAGGCATGTTGCAGGCGTTGCTGAACTAGTTCTGAAGCACCTTGAAGCACAGCGGGTTGAAATCGGTAGTAAGAAACCAAATGCCGATCTGATAATTTGGCCGGAGCTTGCTGTTCATAATGATGATCTCGATGTGCTTATTGCTCTTTCTCAGAAAACTAAAGCGATGATATTTTCAGGCTTTGGCTTTATCGAGCAAGATGGAGTTAAAGGACCGAATAACTGTGCTGTTTGGATTATTCCAACAAAACATAATACAAATCAGCGTGAGTTAGTCCGTTTGCAAGGAAAGCATAATATGACTGAACTTGAAAAAGGTAAAATTCAGCCATGGCGACCGTACCAGTTGATGCTAGAACTGGTTCATCCCGCTTTCAAAGATGAAAAAGGGTTTGTTATAACAGGGTCGATTTGTTATGACGCCACGGACATAGCGTTAAGTGCAGACCTTAGAAATAAGTCTAACTCATATGTGATTAGTGCTCTCAATCAAGATGTAAATACATTTAATTCTATGGTGGAGGCCTTGCATTACCATATGTACCAACACGTTACGTTGGTTAACTCGGGGGAATTTGGAGGTTCGTACGCAAAAGCCCCGTATAAAGATGCTCATAAACGCTTAATTGCCCATGTTCACGGTAATGATCAGGTTTCAATAAATACGTTTGAAATGAACATGTTTGACTTTAGACGAGATGGTGTGGGTGAGGGTATGAAATCAGCCTTGAAGAAGAAAACAGCCCCAGCTGTAGTAGAAACAAATCACTAGTTAAAAAATGATCAAACTTAAACTATCGGGGCTTGTTTCATCATGAAAAAGCCCTAGTTATGATCAAACTTTATTGTCATTGTCTTCCGACAAATGAGTTTACCTTATGAAAAGCCTACGTTTACGCTGACAGCTCCTAATCGCTTCATTAGTTTCCCTTCTCCAAATTTAGCTTTGGCGTTTCTCTTTAAAAAGCTTTTCTGTACTCAGTGCAATTCCATACTGTTAAAGCTTAGACGAAAAGGAGATTAAGCATGGCTAAAAAATCATCTACACGAACTAGTAACGATCAACGTTCTAATTCTATGAATCCGAACAATCAGGCGCATCAAGCGGGCAAAGATAATCGCTCTAGACAACTCAATCCAGAGCATCCAACCTATCATAAGAGCAGACGCAAGTAATAATATTGAAGGGGCACTTGTGGTGTGCCCCTTCATTGTAGGACGCAGTATGGCACGTAAAAAAGAAACCAATGGAATTCAAGATACCGTTGAAAGGTTGTTTGGCAATGATGAATACCGAACTAATTTATCCAAACTTGTAAGTGAGAACAGGGAGCTATTTAAACCATACTTACTGAATGACGCTAAAGTTCCTTATGTCTTCGAGCGCTCTACAGAGTGTGACAACTTGATTAAAAATGTATTGCTGCTTTGGGAGGCTTCCAATAGCTATGACTTTGCTATTAAGGTTGTTAAAGGGAAATTAGATCAGCGTGAGATCTCGAAAAGGCTAGACCAAGAAAGAGAAAAAATGGAAGTGAAATTTAAAGCCTACGGTTATTGGCTGCACAGGTTCAATTCACTTAAGGAAAATCTTTCAGACAGCTTTGATATGACTAAATCTTCTCTCGAAGATTGCCTTGAAACAGACAGTATTCAAGGTGTAATCCAATCTTCGTCTCCCTATGCTATACGTGCTGTGAGATTGTTGGAGAAAGTAGAAGAGGAAGGACGAGTAACTCAGCTGACTCTTGACCAATTAACAGAAAAAGCATGGGCTTTGTATCTGTTAGGTATAGAACAGCAAGCCATAGAGATTGCAGGACAAATTACAAAAGAAGATCCAACTAGATCTGATGCTTGGCTTTTATTAGCTATGGATACTTTAGCTAACCAGAACCGAGCTGCTAGGGAGTATTCTCGGTATGTTTTTGAAGCGGAGTATGCCGACGTTCTCTCTGCTCACGAACGTTGGGCAGAAGAAATGCAGGATGAAGCTGCCAACAAATACTTCACGGCTAAAACAAGAGAAAAGGACATCTTATTCAATGCATTGCTCCATTGGCCTAAAAGCGAATCTCAAACTACCTGGGGAGAACAATATAAAAATTCTAAAGCGAGAGAAAGAGTTAGAACTCTTTGTATAGATTGGCTCTTTTCACTAGTACAACCAGACAGTAGCTTCGGTAACCTTCGTGGTGCATATCAAATTAATGGGTTAGAGCCAGAATATGAACAGAGATATAGTTCATATCCTTATTTTAAAGATGACTTAAACTCTAAACCTTGCCATGGATTAAATAAGGTGGAAATGGCAGTAGCTAAGCTGATATGTGATGAATATGATCAAAAGCTTAACCCTAAGTATGATTTTATTTCGCCAGATAATCAGCTTTTAGAGCTAAAGCTACTCCATGTCCGTTTCGTTTTACAGTTAAACAGCTATGAAAGTGCAAGAAAATGGTATATCGAACAGGCTAGAAAGCTGCAAGGTGAACAAGTGGAACAGATTCTAAAAAATAGAAGTCTGTTAAACGCATTCACGACTCATTTGTCTTTATTTAACCTGCAAGACTTCCTTTTTACGATAGAGCAGATTAATACAAACTTAGAAAACGATAGACAAGCTTCTAGGTACTTTGTTGAATTGAATTTTTGTAGAAAAGCGTACGATCATGCGTTCGTGAGAGCGCAATATAAACATTGTATAAAAATCTCCCAGCAAGCTCAGTCTCTTTCTAAACAGATCTCAGGGTCGGCTCCAACGGATGTGTTTTGCACAGATAGCGAGACAAACAAGTTGACAACCAAATATTGGAAGTACCTAGAAATACTAGCAGCTTCGAAAGCATGCACTGAGCATAACTATGTACACCAATTGCACTCCTTTCTTTTGGAGTCATTGCTGTCTGTGTCTGAGCCAGAGACTTATTTTTCAAACGAATCTGAGTATATGCCAAGTCACTATGATTATGAGTATGACGATGAATGGTATTCTCCTTCTTATGGTAGTTCGATTATAGAAAGTGGTTTATGGCTATCAGCTATAGAGCGACTCGCTACTGAAAGTAAGTTGTCTGAACAAAAAAGGAAAATGTGTATTAGTTTGTCCAACAAGCTGCAAGATTTTAAGTAGGGACCCATGAATCTTCGGATGGGATTGTTGCAAAGACGCTTGGTTGTTAGATTGGTGTTTACTATAACCTTTGACACCTAGACATGCTTTATGGCAACCGCTGGGCGTCATCAAATCGTGTTTCACTAGTTGCCGGATCTCGACTGATTGATTTACGAACACGGTTGGGATACTAGTGAGGAAAAGAGTACAAAAAATACTTCGAGTGTTTGCTTCTCGGTCATTTTCAACAATGCTATTAGTTATCTAATAGCATTTTTAAATTGAGAGTTAGGGTATGAGTATCAAACAGTTGTCGGAAAAAGAGCTGATTGAAGTTAAATCAGTTCTTTCGAAATTCCCAACTTTACAGTCTGAAATCGAAGATGTTTTTCGTTCAGAGGAAATGGCAAACGAGTGGTTAACCTCATCTGTTCCTGCACTACAAGGCTTAACCCCAATTGAAGTTCTGCAACAAGGCGATGTAGAGTCAGTCTTAGATATAGTGAATAGACTCAAGTATGGGGATTTTTCATAAGTATACGATGATTTTTATCTGCACTGATATGAGTTAGTTACAGCCTGCAAGCTCTTTGCTCAAGTCACGACTAGCTAGGAAGCGGTAACGCCTGAGTATTTACCAAGAGTAAATCATTGCCATTCACGCGTGAGGATTTACCACCTTAAGTGATTATATACTCAATGTTTTACTAAGTAATTATCAGCTAACCTTGAATGGGAAAAGTGTTAAAGACAACAAAAAAATAGACAAACCGAAGTTTGTCTATTTTTTGAATCCACCGAGCTCGGATTTCATCTAAAAAGGGCAGTTTGTCTATTTTTTAGATACTTTGTCTAAAATTTAGATACTCTAGCACATACTGATCACAGATAACTAAGATGGAAACTCGCCAGCTTTCTAAATCAGCCATCTGGAATACTCCTCAAAAATAACCAAGTTGCAAACTCCACCGCTTAATGGCGAATGAAGCCAGCAGGTTTGGTTAACTAAGTTGAAAACTCTCTCTTCAATAGAATTCTCTCGTTTAGAGTGATTGTTCAGTTCGTAAAACCCGAACCGTACTTTGCGAACCAATTATACGAGCCTGTAGACTTAAACACTCTTATGCTGAGATTCACGCCTTACACATAGGTCAATGTACAAAGTTGAAGTTTTAAAGGCTAAGCGTGATTAATATTTAATTCATTTCATATATAGAATTTGAAAATGTTGATACTCTCTATTGTTAATTCAAATGAGCAATAGGGAGACTTATGAGTAAAAATAGCAAAGATAAAAGGGTAGCGAAAAAAGACGTCTAGCGGAAAAAGCAAGGGATCAAGCTGCGAAGATAGAATGCCAAAAGTTAATAGTCCCCTCTCTATACATGGACGAATCAGGAAATACGGGCTCTAATATTCTTGATGACAACCAAACGATTTTCACACTCGCAGCATGTAAGTTTGATGAAAATCAGGCTAAGAGACTGCTGAGCCTATTGAACTCGAAGTCACCAAAAGAAGCTCATTTCAAAGTTCTGAAACGTCGGAAAGCAGGACAGGACGGCATCGTTAGGTTGTTAAAACATTCATTAGTTAGTTGCGATACTGTCAGTATAGAATTAATGCATAAACGCTACATGGTTGTCACCAAAATAGTAGATTTGATTGTTGAGCCTGTGCTGTATACAGAAGGTATTGATCTTTATGAAAATGGAGGAAACATAGGGCTTTCAAACCTGCTATATATGTGTTTGCCACTATACTGTGATGGCGTTCATGTCGAGGGGTTTTATCGTTCTTTTGTATTTATGATAAGAGAACAGACACAAGAGTCTATTGATAGGTTTTACCAATCAATAGAACTTCTCATGGAAAGCTGTTCAGACGACGAGTTTAGGTTGGAGTTTTTATTTGTATTACTGTACCGAACTAAAGGCTATATTGATGAATCCTTAGCAGGGATAGATAAATCCGCGCTAGACCCTTCAATACCGTCACTCTTTTGCCAGTGTGTTACATGGGGAAAACTCCATCCTAAAGGTTTTCACATCGTTCATGACGATTCGCACGCTATCTCTCAAAAGGCTGACTTGTATGCGAAATTCATGGACTGGACACAAGATGATATAGAAATTGGCTATGATCGCCGTACGTTTAACTTACCATTAAAGGCTAGAAGCTTGCAGTTTGGTGACTCAACACAATATCCACAACTTCAAGTTGCAGATATTATTGCTAGCTCGGTAGCTTACTGGGCCGCAGGCATTGCTTCTGGTGAAACTGAAGACTATTTCTTTAAGGAGTTAGACGGTCTGAATTTAAGTCGTTTGTTAACACCTAATGTAATATGGCCTACGCAAAAGGTTACCCCAAAAGAGTTAGGCACGGTTCATAACGGGGGATTAAATACTGCCGATACTGTAGCTGAATTCTTGAAAGCTGCGGGAACTTAAGTTTGCACATATGAGCAGCACTTAATTACCTAGCAAAAAGCGCTGCTCATGTCTCATTATACGAGTTCCGCTTTTTCAGCGGGTTCTTCTTTTTGAGTAGTGATTTTGTCTAGCTCGGTTGAACAACCCACGCTGAGGTGCCCTGCATACTTAAAAATATCTTTAGGACTTCTTCCACCATCTGCTGACCACTGATCTAACACTGCTTTTTCTAACACCAGTGATATACCTATACAATCATCTTCAAGCTCTAATGGAATTGTTCGGAAGTTATCACTCCAAAGAGCTACTTCAGAACTTGGAGGAAAGTTCCCTCCCGTAGAGCGCTGTGTCATTCCATAAGGAGATATTGATAGTACACTTGAACCAGGATCTTCTGATAGGACGCTCGCATACTTCCCTGGCCATCTAGCGGAAATCTGAGGGCCATCCAATAATAATGCGACAACAAGACTAGGGCCTAGTGCTCTGACTACGGGAGCTATTGGGTCTTGTCGAGCTAAATCTTCACAAATTAAAGGGCAGATATGGATGTTATCATCAACGTATGACAGGATTTTTCTTGAATCTATCGTACAGTTCTCCCACCACTTTTTACTAGGGTTAAGAATGGTTCCGAGTTTGTAGTTTATTATTTGATTTCTATCTAATGCCCAACGATGGTGTTTAGGCTGATCTTTGTAGACATAATTACCAGAGAAATCGTCGACATAGGACAGCTCTAGGTAGTTTGCACCAAACTCGTCGGGCTGACTTGGCTTATATGCACCATATATTAGTACTGGTTTAGGTATTTCTAGTTGCGTTAAGAGTTCTTCCAATTGACTCTTAATCAATGACGAGTGTTCAGAGTCGATTGCACATTCAGGTATAACCACCAGGTCAGGGTATCCTGTTTCCTTTATGGCAGCTCTAATGCCATAGATAATCATTTCTGGAGTAATCTGGTTTTTGTTTTCATATGAAAAAAAACCAAATTTTGTATCATCCATTTTTAGTGGTGGGTGTTCATCGATTTTGAAGTTACTTCTTCTAATTTTTAGGGGCCAGGGAAGAATGAGCACATTATATATACCCTTATTCTGTGATTTTCTACCTTTTAGGGTGTAGCACTCAATTCCTGGTTTAACGTAAGCCAGTGAATGAGTGAGGCTATTCAAGGAAATGCCTGACTGAGGTGTCATTGTCTTATGATGCACCGTACCGCCGTTAATACTACCAGTAGAGAGTGTAGCAAGATCGCCTTGCTGTTTGAGTCTATTAACATATAGTTCAATAAGGTTATTGTTTTTGCGGCTAAGTTGTTTTTTTATGTGTTTTGAACAGTGATCACTGGCAAGTAACAGCTTTAGAGCACTTAACATGAACTCTTGCTCGTCCAGCAGGACGTTTAGTTCTAACTCAGGAGCGGGAATACGTCTTTGTTTAAAAACATTATAGAGGAGTTCGTGAATCTCACTAGGTAAAGGTTCCTTTCCCTTTGAGTTTAGATATTTAGCCCAACCTTCACCTAGACCCTTGGCTTCCCTGTGATCTGATTTATCCCAACACTTGTCGCCTAAGCTAGCCACTATGCGTTGATAGGAGTCGTTAGTATCAAGGATATTGCTAATGATGTGGAAGCTTGTCATCGGCCAGATGAGATCATGCAAGATATTTTCTGTAGAGCTGGAGGATGGAACAAACTCAGTGTTTGCATTGTGTTGCTTTACATAAGGGTCATCATAGCTTGGGAGTATAGATTTTACTAAGTCTTGGATTTTCATATGATTATCTTGATACAAATTTTCTGATAACTAATAGATGAACGCAATCAGGCGTTTACCCGTGCTGTAAGATTATTTTTTCTAAACGTTCGATTATTTTTTCATATTTTTTAACAGATTCGGCACTGATACTTGAAGTCGCAATTCCATGCTTTTTAACGCCAATTATGTGAGAGCGAAAGCCTCTAACTTTATCAAGAACTATCTTTCGACATTTTTTTTCAAAAAACGCGTTTGTATTCGCATTCTCGTAAGGGAGATTACGTATATTCATTCCAAAGAGAGATTCCGCGACGTGCCTTAAGCTAACTTTCTGAACTATGAGCATTTTTGTTAATTTGTTGATAGTTAAAAGTTTGGAGTTAGACAGCCTGATACATCCTCCATTAGAATCTATAACATACCCATTTAAAGAAATATGGCCTTCGGTATAGAGTGTTTTTTTCGTATTGATCAATAGTGAATTTTTATTCATCAGTCTTTTAATGAATGTTTCTACATCACCACTACCAATCGTTTGATTGTATTTCGAAGAAAACAGCATATCGTCTGCATAACGAGTATATATAACGTCATGCTCTAAACAGTAGGATTGAATCACTATATCTAAGGGGCGAAAAAACAAGTTCGATAAGGTAGGGGAGCACGGAAAGCCCATTGGTAGAATCGTTTCACCTAAAATTTTCTTGTTACTTGAGGTTTCGGGAACTTTGTAAGTTACTTTTTTTAGAATGGAATCCACACTCACAGCATGGCTCTCATTGTCGGCGTTATTATCGAAGTAAGGTTTTAGCTTGTTTGCGATTTGCTCTACTGGAATCGAATGAAAGAAGCTAGAAATGTCCATTCGTAAAAAAAAGCGAGAGGGGGTATGAGGTTTCAAAAAGTCAAGGTACGAGCAATCAGCACTAAACCCTTTACTAGCGCTATTTTTAGGGATTGCCTCACTTAGGATTTTAGCTAGTGTTTGGTGCTTGTCTAATACGGAGTCATCGACAGAATAAAAGTAATTACCTTTTATTTTTCGTTCTTTAACAGCAGTGTCTGAGTTTTCGTTAAGAAAAGCTCCCAGACTAGCTGGGAGCTTGATTTTGTTGGTTTTCATGTCTGATCCGATACAAAACAAAGATTCACATGTGACCTGTAATCCGCAGCTTACACGAGTAATATGTGAAGGTAATTTAGAGGCTGTTAACACATTCTACAGCTTTATGGGATATGAATGAAGTATCCCATAAAGAGAGGATGGCTATGAAGCGTTGCCGACTTTCACCGAAGTGACCTCAAGTAACTATCGAATTTCAACGGAAGTCAAAATATCATGTAGTTTAGGGAAATGTAAAGAAAATTCCCTACGTAACAAAGACTTGTCAACTAGCTTGGAATCTAGGTCTTCTATCGCATAATCCAAGAAAGATGTAACCCATCCACTAGTTTTGGTGGGCGGTTTTATTCCTGTTTGATTCTCTATGAATGTTTTGATCTTAGCTAGTTGATTGTTTTTGTTGATTTTTATCTGGCTATTGCATTTGACGTGATAGATTTGAGATACACACTGAAACAAACTATCTTCATTCAGTTTCGCGAGCGTTTTGTCCTGGTATAGGTTTTTGTTCTTAATTCGATACTCTAACTTAAAAACATCAACGTTCTTTTCTTCATATAGCCATTTGTAAAATAAGACTTTTGAAGCTTTGGATATGAGCAACCCTTCAACTGTGCTGTCAAGCAAAACTACATTTTTTGTCTTTAAGTATTCTTGGGTAATGCTACGCATTGTCTGATATGCGGAGAGTTCTTTGAATGTTGTCCTATTATGATCGAGTGTCAACTTCCTCTTTTGGAATGACAGTAGTTTTTCAACTTGTTCTCTGCGCTTCTTATGAGATTTACTGTAACCTAAGTTAAGTTGGTTTCTTTCTTCTTTTAGTGAGTTCTCACTCAGTCCAATTAAACTGATTGAATCTTTAAACTTAACTTCAAGCTCATTTGGGTTGTTAGTCGCTATAAACTCAAAAGCTTTGTCTACGTCATAGATAAAGAGATAAGGGATGGAAGCGTTTGTCTTACCAGGGTTAATTGCCTCAGACAGTACGTTGTCGCTTCCTCCTGCATAAACGTCAGAGTAAGTTAGATTTGGATAAAGGTTTGATAACTTGACGTTTGATAGAAGTTCCCTCTCGGTTGCGCCTTCAACAAACAATATGTGTTGGCTAAAAAACAGTCGAGCTTCGTTGTCGCTAAATTTGTTTAGGAATCTGATATCATCATACTTTGAGTTCAACTCGGTAATCTTAGTTCCTTCTCTCACACCAGACCCAAGCATAGCAACATGGTAAATGTTCTGCTTCTTATCAAATTTTCGTATTACTTCTTTTACAATATTTGGCGAGTGGGTTGTTATAAATATCTTGGGGAAAGGGGTGTTTACCTTTCGTCCTGATGCGGAAATCGAAGACTCATGGAAGTTATCATAGATTCTATTTACTAAGTACTCGCAACGTTTTGGATGTAAACCTACTTCAGGTTCGTCAATGAATATGATCGGGGAGATGTATTCTCTTCTGGTGATCCAGATAAGTAATGTTAACGCGCTATCAATAAAGTTGAATGAGTTAGTTCCATCGGATTGCTTCTCTGCAAACTCGCCTGAGCTGTAGAACTGATCTCCTGGAAGACTTGCTTTCACTAGACTGATAATCTTTTCTTTGTGACTGTAATCTATGATGTTGTTTTTAGTGTTTATTATATCGATCAGCGATAAAAACTCTCCTTGACCTGGAGATATTTGTTCATCAACGTATGAGCTTACATCTTCTGGAGTTATCTCACTGACTTTGAAGGATTTGATTCTTGCTATTAGATTCCATAAATCGTCCCATTCATGGAGGTTTATGTGTCTAGCATCGATAGCAAAGAATGGGAAAAGGTAAGAAATCAAGCTTCTAATCTGTGGATTTCCGTTCTTCCAAAATGAAGTTCCATCTTTATTTACAATCAGACCAAGCTTGAATTTTTCACCTAAATCTGCCTTGTCTTTTGGACGTTTTTTATTGAAAAGGAAGCCAAACATATCTGCTTCTTTATTGAACATCGTAGAATAGATGTGCTTGAAGAAAGGACTTTGCTGTGCGTTGCTACGAGAAGCTGTAACAATCTTTCTAATTCTAGAGAGATCAAACTCAATTTCAATCTCACCATAAGGGCTGTAGTTTGAGTTTAAAGTAGGAGAAAGAATTCTTTCCCCTTCGATTTGACTGTAGAAGTATTTGATTATCTTGAATAGGTTGGACTTTCCTGCGTTGTTTGTACCAACGAAACAGTTTATGTCATTTATGCTTTTTAGATCGAGCTCTTGAAATGAAAGTAGATTATTAATCTTGATCGATGATACGGACATAGGATGCTTATTAACAGGGCGTATAAGCAAGTGATTTTATTGAGTTTAGTTTGGTAGGTCAATTAGCTCTTTGACCAGAGACAGGAGTTTGTTTGTACAACACTTTTTAAAGCTATCGATTGACACTTATGTAAGAGTCCAAATCAATAGCTTCCATTAGTGATCCTATGCGCTTAAATCCACCTTCTAAGCGATAGATAACACCGACATTGGCATAGGGTCTAAGAGCTTCTTCGATTATCCCAGAGCGAATCACAAGTGACTTAGAATCAGCATCAACAGCATGTGGAGCAATGCGCCGCTCAATGTCATAAAAATCCTTGTGCAATCCTGTAAGTGTCACTAACTCATTGAACAGATTGTCATAAAAAATTTTGGCGTCTTTGGGCTTCCTGTCGACTATTTCAGCTAGTAGACTCAAGGTTAGAATGTGCCAAGTGTCAAACGCCCAGAGGCACGGATAGCTTCGTATATAATTAAGAGCATGAGGTAACTTCGGATGTTTCCTAGCAGGGCTAGGCAGAAATAACTGATTCAGTGTCATCCACTTCGACCATCTGGAGTAGTCTCTTTTGAACAAGTTATCTTTTGAAAGTAGATAAAGTTCGGAGTTGGTTTTAGCTTGTCTTACAGCGTCTTTTGTTGTTCTAGCCTTCTTAGCCTTATTGTTCGATTCCTTTAAAAAGTTTTGTTGAGACCTTTCAACTTTCGGCATTAATTTTGGGTACTTCAACCATTTCCAGGTAGCCCGATTGTTCTCAGATGTTGCTGGAGTGCGGATAACAACGCTTCCATTAAGATCAGCGATATCGGCAGGTAAACAATCCTCTAATAGAAACGCAATCCAGATGTGGTTGTCACCTCGTATCGCCTGAAGCAAAAGGTATTCCTCCGTCTGCTTTACTTGGCTAACGTTGTCTACATGCTGTTCAGAGCGAGAATAAATAGTGACCTCTTCACTATATGTGTGTCTGTCAATCTGGCATTTAAACTCTTGAGTTAAGCTAGGTAACAAAATGTAGTTACCTTTAATAAATTTTCTAGCCGAGTCTTTTGCACTACGAAGACGTTTTTTCTTGATACGTTCTGCTTCATGCTCCAGAAACTGCTCGTGCTTATCAATGAGTTGTTCTCGGCACCATTCGTAAAGCCATTTGTAAGGCACTTTTTTCGCTTTTAGATCTGAGAGTGCTTCATCAATGTTGCGATTAAGGTAGGCACTTAAATCAAACTCTATTGAAGGGATTTTATTCTGTTGATAGTAGGTTATTTTTTCAGCTTCATTTTCATGTGTGACGAATACTTCGATCACTATGTCACCGAGTTCGGTTTCGAGAAGTACATCTGCGATATAGCGGTCTAAGCGTACTTCTAGGTTTCCACCCCGAACATTTGTTGATACTTCGCATTGGCTCAGTGTTTGTCCTTTGTATTCAAAGGATGCTGGCGGAAGATAAAGGGGCTGCGATTCAAGAAAAAAGTGTTGTGCGACTAAGTGGAGTTGGGTCATTAAGCAGTTACTGTTTTCGTCTTTCGAATCATGTGCAAAATGATGTCTTGTACCACTAGTTCCATTGTTTTTAGCTACTAAGCGATCTCCACAACCAGAGCATACGCAATTGCACTTTAAGCCATTCTCGACCGAATCAACATGCCTTAAGGTATTTGAATCGCTATGTAACGCATATTCTAGCATCGCCACTCCTCTCAACTCGAAGGCGATGAGCCAACCAAAGCCCATTAAATCAATATGATAAGCTAAGTGAAAATAGAGCAAGTTACTAGTGTTGGCCTCAAGTTTTAGAGGTATTGAGCTTGGAAATCAGTTATGGTTGCAATGCATAAGTTCTGGGAAGATGTTCTTTGCTATCTCTAATGGATGGAGAACCAACTATTTGTTTGTCTATATCCTAAATGGAAATTGCACAATCTTAGTTCTGATTACTCTTTCGTCAGGCCTTAACCAGTCCTCAAGGAACAACTCAAACAAAGGGTCATCAATCAAGTCACAGGGTTTGGCGGTTAAGTATTTATGACTTCGCGCTTCTGCTGAGACCAATCTCTCGTAGCCCTCTAAGTCGCTGTTATCTAAGTACTTGGAAACTAATGCTGGTGGAGCCACTGCTCGCTCCACCAATACCGATTTCTCGGAGACCATCCAAAGTAGAATATCAGTGTCGTCTCGGCCTTCTCGCATGAGACTAAGATTGTTTCTGAGATTATTTATAAGATTAAAATGCTCATCGAACTGAAAGGACGGGTAGTACCTCCAGCCGTTCACATTGATACAAAGAGCGTCGTGCTGCTCTTCGGGTAATTCCTCATGAGAAATTAGTTCTAGATCGTTGAGAAGCGAGACAATAGCTTTTAATCGCTTAGTTTCGAGCTTATTCATAAGCGTTCCTCATATAGCTCATTGCCTTGGTCATCATACGATTCATTTTCGTCGTTTGAGTCTCGGCCATCTTCCAATTTGTTACATTCGGCGATAACTTCTTGGTGGCGTCTTCGCTTCTCTATGTTCGCTTCTGTTTGGGAATAAATATGACCGACTTCTATTAAGAATCCCCACATTTCAACAATTGTGAACTCCTTCGCCTCCAAGATGACATCATTTACAGTGAGCATGTATTCACAGAAGATATTGAATAACTTTCCGTCGTCATTTTTTCGGAGTAGTGCTTCAGGGCTAGCTGTGACAAAGCTCTGATCTTGCTCGAATTGATCTACAAATTTTAGGTCATACTTAAACCTATTCTTAATGTAATCTCTGTTGGCAGGGCCCACTTTGTAATCCCGAACTTTATAAGTTCTATCTGTAAAGAACCACTTAACTGCGTTTTCTTGTTTGATGATCTTAATCAGGTCAAGACGTGGTGCTAGGTACGGATGAATGTCTCCATTTTCATCAAACTGCTCTCTCGGATAGAGCCTTGTATTATTAAGAGTCACAAACATCGCGATGTCATGTAAGTGAGGTTTAACTTCGTGTGCCTCGAAAATTTGTTTGAATGTACCGAGAAATTTCATAGTAATTGTTCCTAATTTTTGGATTTTGTGACGATTTTTTCCGCTTGCCTAATCGAAAGGGGTAGGCGTTTTCTGTTTTTGATTAACGAGTGTTGTGTGTTCACTTGTCTTTCGACGTGTGACACCGAATTAGCCTTCTTTACGTATTGCTTAATTTGTTTAGCCAGCTTTTTATCTACCTGATTCCAATCAATAGATTTATGGAACTTAGCAGGCTCTCGTTTTGGTAAGTGCTGGTTTAGCCAATCTTTGTCATTTCGAAATAGCCACATGTAGCAACTGTTCGAATGTTTAATCTCTGTTCGAGTTAATGTTGGGTTTTGGGAAATGATTGACTTAAGGCTTTGGCGATATTGATTTCGTTTTTGGCAGAACCAGAGCCGTTTTCTCCAAGCGGCTAATCCTGACGTCGAATTAATTTTCTGTTCTACGGTACTAACGCTAACACCGCATAATTTGGCGATATCTCGTCTATGGATCCCTCGGAAAGCTAGTCTTAATATTTGGTCGATTGGTGCGTCGCTGAGTCTTTTAAATCGATGCTTGATTGAGATCCCATTGCGTTGCGCCATGGCTGCCAGAAAGCCAACCGAATATCCTGTCGCCTTGGCGATAGAACGAAGCGAGTTTCCTGAGGTCAGCTCGGATAGACAGACACGAGGTTTATAAGATTCCCGATTAAAATAATTCGATGCCTGCTCAGTTTGTTGAAGATAAAACTTGGCGTTTTTCGCAAAGAAAGCACCAACCAATGCATGCTGTATGTAATGGTTGTAGTGGTCGTTTAAGAGAAGGCATCTTAAGAAATTGAACTGATATAGCTTTGAAGGCAGTAGCTTTGCACCAGCAAATAGAGGAGCCCAAAAGTCTTGTAGACGATTGACTGCTTCTGATTGCCTGATCTGTCCTTTCGGAGTTAACAAATGGGCCTTACTCATCCAAGATGAGTGAGAGGGTGTAGCAATATGCTCGAATCGACGTTCGGATTCATAGGGATGCCAACTACTGATGAATTGCGACAACCTCAACGCTCGTTCTAAACAAAGATCAGAACCATGGAAACATCTATCGTAAGGTGTTGGTGGTAGTTCAATGCGTTTGTTAAGACCATCAGCATCTGTCGGTGCATATTGCAGCCAACATGCATGCTTTGGACAAACGAACATACCGTAATACTGATGTACGGTACGCCAAATACCATGCCCCCATTTCAATGTGTCGTCCTCAAGGCATTGCGGACAGAGTTTTAGTGCGCTGCTAAACCGTAACCGAGAAGAAGTGGTACGTGATAAAACAGCGATGTGACTGCCATCATTGCTCAACATGTGCCATCTAAGTCTTGCTTTGCTTTTGTTATCTTGAAGGCAAGCGCCGATAACAGGGAAACAAGTACCGTCAAACAACAACCTTTCCGCGTCTATTGAGGTCTGTTTGGCAACTTGTTTGAGCATGCAATGAAGCTGTGGATTAATGCGAACATCTGTGCGCCCTAGGAGATCTCGGTTTTTTTCGCGTAGCGAGCGTCTTGGTGAGGCTGCGTGGTGTCGCGCAACTAGGCTATAAAAAGCTTCTCCAGCTATTTCGTGCAGGTACATACGTCTATAACTGTCCTGTAGCAACCAGCATGAGAATGTAGATCAGTGGTGGACTAAATCTGTTTGTTGAAGTCGATAAAAATAAGCGTGTTGTCCTCATTGTAGGAGAAATTATGTGATCATTTACTTTCCTCGTGTTCGAGAAGTACTGCTCTAGAGCGCCTTTCCCTAGAGTCATGAAAATCTCTTTGTACCAATCGCCACAAGCTTTCTTAAAAGCCAACGTTTCAGTTTGCTCAAGCGTAAATCCCATGTGTGCCAACGTATTTTGTTGCACGGATTCAAGGCATAGGGTGAGCGTTTGATCGTTTAACGCCAACATAAGCTGTTCAACTTTTAGCATTGTTTCATCATAATACGCTCCCTGACTTGTCATGCTGGAACCACAGCTCGGACAGATTAATGTTGGGGTTTGCATTCGACTAAGGTTCTTTACAGTGTAACTGCATGAAGAACAGCTATTAATGAGCCTCGTTCCGTGTTTGTAGCAGTGAAAAACACCCTGTAGTTGGTGATGTTGGTGAAAATATGAAATACCAACAGTATCTAAGTCTTCAGCAATACAGTCTTTGCAGTAACGCCACAAACGATTATGTACCGTTTGGGATTGTGTAAAGTCGATGTCATATGGCTTTCCTTCCAAAAACAATGGTAGTTCGCGTTTCTCTCGCTCGTTGAGGAAAGACTTGATGACGTTGCCGTGCATATGCATTTGCCAAATCGAACGATTGTCATCATTAAGAATATTCATCAGTATGGCGTCTAGGTCAGACATGACTGTAACTGGCGACGCACTGAAATTTGCCAGCCCTACACGTTTTGCTGAAGTAGCAAAAGTGCCAAAAGGGGACATGGTATGAATTCGGCTAAGGAAGCTTCTTAGGTGTTCGTTCGGTAGTAGGTACAAGATGTTATTCATACTTTCTAGCCCGCGCTAGTAAGGCTTCAGGAGTTAAGCTCTCAAGCATTTCTTGGTCTTTCTCAGTTAGGTTTAAGGCAGAACGAGAGCTTCTAAGTGATTGCTTATAGACTTGGTTGCCGTCAATATTTGAGCCACTTTCTGAAAACAAATCCTGTTGAACCGAGTGCAATTGAGATAAAGGATTGCAATCCTCATATTTATAAAATTGACCACGCTTTAGTGCCGTTAATGCGCCTGAGACCAAGAGAAATTGCTCTTTGAATACATGGTCTAGAGCAGCCATGCTTAGGTCTTGATTGTTTGGTGTTAGATAAGTCAGATAAGACAATGTGGCCTTTATTAGGCTGCTCGCGATAGCAGGGATCCCTGCTGATAAGTAGTGAACATGGCGCGTTAGAGTATCAATGTCAGTTGTCTGATTCTTAAGTAATTGTGTCGGGCACATTTGCTTAATGAAGCGTTTCCAAAACGAACTTTCAACATCACATTGCTCTAAGATTAGCGACCCTGTCTTTCCAATTCGCCTAGCGGCAGTCATCTCTTTAGAAAACAGATTGAGTGTTGATAGTGTCCCGACGAGTAATAGTGGTACACCAACCTTGTTAAACAACTCTTCCACGAACTTTAGTGTGGCGTTCTCGTTGTTACCGACTTTCTCGTACTGTCGAGTTTCAGATAGGTTCTGGGCTTCATCTAGAACAATAATCCCAACACCATGGATGAGTAGCGCCTTACGAACTGCAATCATTAGCGCCGTAACTGAGCTTTTCTGATGTGACTCGTAATAATTCTCACCAGTTACCGAATCGATGGACTCAAGAATCCTCCAGAGTAGTGCACGCTGCCCGCGAGCTGTTGGGATATCGATCTTAAGCCAGACAATTTGTTCGTAGATGAACCTTTGTCCTTGGTACTCTTGATGTGAAATGACTTGAGGAATTGCTGACAAGATGCTTTCTACCATCGCTGACTTACCGCGACCTGATAGGCCCGCTACCAAAAAACTCTGCTGATTTGCTGTTTGCTTTAGAGTGCGCTCTTGCCCTTCAGGTATTTCAATAGAGTCGGCAAATTGCAATTGTTTAATATCGCCATACACCAAAGGATTGCGATAGATATAGCCTCGCTCAATCATGCGAAATACGGTGTCATAAAGGCGTGGGGCTTCATCCTGAACAACATAGCACTCAGATAGGTTATCAATGAATGTTCTGGTGTAGTAACCATGATGCTCAGTAGGGAGCGAACTGACATCAATCAACATGTCAGGAGATAGTGTTGTTGCCTGGATAAATTGTTTAGGTAGCAATGGCATTCCAAGCGCTTCAATCAGAGGATTTTTTGCCATCTGAGAGTTAGGGTGAGGTATATAATTAGCTATCATCTTGTTCATCATCAAAGTCAAAAAAATCAGGTGTTTCCAAGTGTTGGGTACTCTTTTTAGCAGTGGAGCTAGCGTTATCTTCGGAACTTAACGTTGCTGCTATTTGTTCAGATTGTTTGCTGCGTTCAATAGAAGAGACGATACTCTTTCGTTCTTTGATACCTGTCTGGATAGACTTTGCTGACGATGTTTTTAAGAATCGAGCGTCAGCTTTTGCTTGTTTATCGATTTCATCCAGTTTGTTTAAGAACTCAATTTTGTTAGCGAATGAATGTTCTTCATGAAGGCTTTGTTTTTGTTTGGTTAATTCGATTTCATGAAGGGTCGATTGCCAAATTTGATTACGATACGCTTCAGAGCGGTCAGTGAGTTCTAAAGTAATTAGTTCGTTAGATTCAGGGTCTTTACACCAAATAAAGTTCGTTGAATTTTGGTCGTATCGAACCTCCACTGTGTATCGGCCAAAATTACGAGCTTTGTCTAACCACTGTTTATGAATGATTTTGTTAGCGCTGTAATACAGCCCCTTAAAGTAAACGCCCTCCATTCTCACAGTCGCCTTATCAGCAGGTAGCAATGCGAAACGAAGTCGCTCTTCGGGTATCTGAGCTGGCGGTATCATCATTTCTTCTAGCCCGTAGAGATATAAGTCTCTAGGAGAGAAACCAACATCATCACGAGACATCTCGAAGTTATGGTTGTTCTTTCTAAGGCGGTTGTTATTGGTATAAATGATTGTCCTTATGAGCTTTTCCATGAATGCTTCGAAGGACATCGACGCTTTTCTAGAAGCGTGTTGCTCTTCCTTGCTGGGCACTTTCATGACTTGACCAGGCACAAATCGAACAGCATTTTGATGAAAGATATCAAACGCTTTCTCGACAGTTCCTTTACAATCCCCGCGATGATACGGAGCGAAACTGGCGATTGATAAGCCAATTTCGCCCTTAAGCATGCTTTCAATGTTACGGTCTGTATACTCGGAACCTCGATCCATGACTAACTGTGAGCAGACATGGTGGCACGGCCATTCGTTTTCAGTAATTTCAACGCCATAGCGTTTAGCAAACTGGACTTTGTTGGTAAAAGCATTGAAAAGGGCTTGTGATGCTCCAGTCCAATCTGGGCCGTGAAAACAAGCATGAGTGCCAACAAACATGCCAGACCACGTATCTACAACTAGATAGATCACAGGGCGTCCAGTGGCTAACTGATTGGTTTTGTCGTAGGGGTAGCGTATGTATTGATCAACGACTGTTGCATCTATTTCATAGCGGCTTGCGGGGCCACGAACACCCTGTCGAGCAAGGCCTGCACGGCCTCGGTGGTCTTTTTGAAAATTGGTCGTACCGACAGCCTTCCTTATCAATTCAAGTTGATCTACGTTTTGCTTAAAATGATATTTAAATGCATTTCGTGAAATGAGTTTGGCCCTTGGAACGGGTAAAGCTATCTCATGTGCTTCTTCAATCATTGGTTTAACACGTGCATACATGAACTTGCGTGTAAACTGATCGTATAAGTCACTCAGCCTAGCTTTGCCACCGTTTGGAATGGTTTTAGCAAATCGTCGAATATGTTTAATGTCTTGTTGAGTGACTCCACGATAAGGACTTCCATATCTGGTTTTCGGGCCACTTTTGCCTAACTCAGGGTCTTGGTCAAATGACGGTGCTTCAGGTAAAGACTGATTCGTTCCGCAATTTCTCCATAAAGGGAGTAGAGCATTGACGTGAGAACCGTAATACCAGTAACGATTTAAAATTTTTGCTACATAACTGCGGCTGCGACCTGATGTTTCTATCAATCGATGTAGGATTGAACTGCTATCGATAAAAAGATAGTTGTAACGTAGTGCGTCGTTATCGATTAACGGGGCAATAATGTTGAAGCTGTTATCTCTGCGTTGTAACCACTTTCTGCGCTTCTTATCCTTCAGTAACTCTTCGTCCGACATGTATAGGTAAGGGCTAAAGGAATGCTCTAGCACTTTCCATTTGCCCAGCTCTATTTGGCTCAACGTATCACTCAGCATAATCGTATGAGGCCTTTTAGGGCGTTCAACATTGAGCTGAGTGACAGCAATCAGGTCGAGGTCTTGGCAAATATCTACGATAAGATATTCAAGCCCTTTTTTGCCATCGACTAATTTTTGATTAATTCTCATCGTGTTGCGAAATCATCATTACAGGGCGAAAAACTTCGATGCGCTCATTCAGATCAACGTCTAGTTGACCTGAATACGCAAGATGTTGAAATATCTCCAACGCAGCAAGTTCGGTTACATCGTGTACTAATGATGCGTGATTCAAATGCTGCTTTAGAGTTTTCTCTGGGGCGTTTATAAGGCTTCTGGTTAGAGTGTTTAACATCCCTTCGCACAGTGGGCCTTCGATTCGACTCTCGCGTATATGATGGTAGGTTTCTCTATGCCATTGAAGGTTGTATGTTTTGTTGGGGTTTAAGTCTTCATCTGTTATTTGCGTTAGGTGATGGTTATAACGCCCCCAGTACATCTCTTCAATTTTGAACTTTTGTTGGGTTCGTGTGACTTTTTGGGGAGACTCAAATTCAGTGTTTAGTGCTGAGCTCGGTTTATAGTTATATGGCTGAATGCCAAGCTGGTCTCTCATCGCATCATATAAGGTGACAACGAAATCCGTGGTCATGGTTGCAGCAGGAATATCTTTACCATCCCTTTCTTTGTATTTAGCAGGGTGTCGATAATTCAGATATTTAGCCCACTTGAGAGTTTCATTTATCGGTAAGGGGTATTGTTCCTGTATATCCAAGACTTCAGGGTCGTGCTCAAGATGAAAAAATAGAGCAAGCTCACCTAAGCTGAATAAGTGATGGCAGCGTTTCGTCTTGTGACTGAAAACAATATGAGATAGACCGACACTATTTGAACGTCGAACTGTAATATATGGCTCGTACTCACCATTCTTAATCTTCTTTAAGTGTTTTTCTAATTTTCTGAGCTCATAGTTTGTTATGTATGGTTGCTTAACTATTTTCATATACCTAATCCTCACTTACTAATATATTGTTAGCAGCCTTTCTAGGGTTTGTCTAACTGGTGTCGCGCCTAAGTTGCTGTAAATAATAGATTTATTATAACTTATATAATTAACTTAGAGCTTAGGGAGCTGAATTAGAATAGCTTGTAATTCAATGTGATATTTGAAGGGATACATGGAATTTGCAGTTTTTCATTAGGCTTATTTATTATTCCTTATATAAATCGATATAGAATCTAATGTCTTTATATTTCATTGCTTTAAGAAAGGATTGTTCACGGATCGTACACTTGGAACTCTGACTCAAAAAAAACTGATAAAACATGCAAATTTATTGGTCAGGTTGCTTATTTTCGACAGAGTTAGATATCTTTTTTAAAGAGGCTAATATTACAAACGTGTGATGATTAGTTAGGCTTGGTTATGGTTAGCGCAGAAAGATTTATCAGTATGGCATGGGAACTAGAGCTCACCATCTGCTCATTGATAACTGAGCATACACCAGAGGGCTACTTGGATGTGTGTAGAGACCGAGCCAAGAGTAGAGGCATAGATGTCTTTAATCTGAACTTTAATGAGTATGAATCCCCACTAGTTGCTTTCGCAGCAGAAGAGAATCGAGAACTGGTTGCTACTTTGGAAGGTTGTAGACGCAAGACACTTGTCATTTTTGAAGGAGCTGACGCGCTGGCACCTTTGGAGTGTAATGAGACGTTTTGGTTAAGATCTTTAGTGAACAATAGCAATGTTATTGGGCTTGTTGTTGTCTTCTTGGTTACGAATGAGGGGAAGGTAAGGTTGTTTCAGGATAGTGAGGGAGCGTTCTATCGAGATTGTGTACGTTTAAACTAGATAACAACACAATATGACTTACTTTTAACCATTTAGTTTGAAGCCTTGGACATTTTTCACATAGCCAGAATTGCTAAGTGTAAATAAAGCTTATTGAAGTTTGATTACATGCAAATATTCATCAGAACTCATATGTTATCATGGAGAAATAACGACAAATTAGGTAGTTGGCAGAATGAGTTATAATGAGTTTGTTGGCACGGCTGAGATAACAGAGCAAGGCATACGTAAACATTTTACTAAATGGAAAAAAGTTCCTTTACAGTCGGTTATTGAATTAGTCGCAAACGGTTTTGATGCCAATGCTAAAACTGTCCATGTAGATATAGAATACAGTGAAATGGATGGCTTGGTGTCGGTATCGGTACTCGATGATGGCACTGGTATTGATATTGGCTCCTGTGATGAACACTTTTCTAGGTTTTACGAATCTTCTAAAAAAGATGATGATGATTTACAAGGAGCCCATGGTCGTGGACGTTTAGCGTTTCATCTTCTATGCAATGATGCTATTTGGTTTACCAAAAGAAGCGAGGGCAAGAACGCTAAGATCTCAATTCAAAACGGAACTTTAAGAGAATTTAGAGCAGCAGAGTTGACAGAAAGAGAGCAGATTGCGGCGTTACAAAACTCTGCACACGGGACTTATGTTCAACTCTCTAACTTCACGACCAATTTGCCTACAATAGATGTTATTACCGCTAAGCTTCAGTGTGAGTTTGGCTGGCGATTAGCCCTCAATAAGAACAGAAAGTTATATCTCAATGGTGAGGAAGTTGAAGTCCCTGATAATCAATTGGTTAAGAAAACATTCCAGATAGAGGATGAGTCTTTTGACGTTTCTTTTGTCCGCTGGTTTGATAAACCAGGTGTTGAGAAATCGTACAATTACCTAGTCAATTCTGATGGAAGAGTTGTATTTAGGCAGCTTAGCAGCTTTAACAAGAAAACTGATTTCTATTTAAGTACATACACATCCTCTAAATGGATTCGCACTTTTGATAAGTATTCTAGTAGTCTGAACTTTACCAATGAGCCTTTAGCTAACCCTAATAGCCCAATCTATAAGGAGCTTTTAAAAAGAATTTATCAGGTTAGTTCAGAGATCTATGAGCAGTTTCAGATAGAACAGGTTGAAATGCAGATAGCCCTATACGAAAACAAGGGCTTCTTTCCAGAGCATAGTAACCTCTCTGATGACGAACGAGCTTGGCGTCGAAAAAACATTAAAAGCGTTGTTCGAGAGATCTACGTAGCTGACCCAACTCTTTTTAGAAACTTAAAACCTAAACAAGCGAAAATCCTCATAGCTTTGTTAGATAAAGTTCTAGTTTCAAATGAAAATGATGATCTTCTGGATGTTTTAGAGTGTGTTCTAGGACTTGAGGGTGAAAAGCTAAGTACCTTGTCTAACCAGCTCTCGAAAACATCTTTGGAGAATGTGATTGCCACCATAGAAGTGCTTCAAAAACGTGATATGGCGGTTTATAAATTGAGAGAATTGATGGTTAGGCATTATAAGGAAGTGCTTGAAACACCTGATTTGCAGCAGATCATTGAAAAGAACACGTGGTTGTTCGGAAATCAATATTCATTAATTGGAGCCGAAGAGGCAGATTTTCAGAAAATAGCAGTAGAGTTGAGAAACCACGTTAAGGGAATTAATACTCTAGATGAGGAAGATTTCGAACACAAAGACCTTGAAGAAGGACTCAATGTTGAAGGTGTGAGGCGACAAGTAGACTTATTTCTTGCCCGTAAAATGATGGCATTCGACTCTTCCAATCGTCCTTATTTTAAATGCACGATCATTGAAATTAAAAAGCCTAGCGTAGCCCTCAATCGAAAGCATTTGAATCAGATAAAGGACTACGCAAGGATCATTGCTCAACATGTTGGCTTCTCAGACCAAAAGATGAAGTTTGAGTTGATTCTCGTGGGAAGAAAAGTATCAGATAGTGATTTCGAGATTCCTTCTGCACTTGAGACTGCTGAAGAGAAAAATGAACCAGGGTTAGTATTTAGCCAAGATAAGGGGCGGATTAAAGGGTTTGTCAAAACATGGGCAACTATTTTCGACGAGTTTGAATTATCGAACCACTACTTACTGGAAAAACTCAAGCTCAAAAGAGATTCTCTTGAAGGTGAAACGTCAGTCTCGTTAGTCTCAACTCTTCAAGAGGAAGAATCCTGAAAATGAGCATGTGAGTGTTGAATAGTATGTATAATTTTCGATATATGTTTGGCTTAAAGCTAATATTGTCAGTAACTTAATGTAGTCTAAAGATGTTAAAACCAATTGTAAAAGAAGATGGTGTAACCACCAGAGAACGATATTTAGCAAAGCTAACTTCATCCAAGTTCTTTGGGCTATGGTCTTATCCAAATGTTTATACAGATGAAGGGCTGTCTAAAAATGGGCAGGGTAAAGAGCTTTGTGACTTGTTAGTCGTCTCAGGCGATACTGCAATAATCTTTTCTGATAAAGACATTAAATTTAGTGTTGAGAAAGGGGAAGACGTTGCTTGGAAGCGTTGGTTTAAAAAAGCTGTGACCAAGTCTGCACAGCAGCTATATGGGGCGGAAAAGTGGCTATTGCAACATTCGACTAGGGTTTTCTTGGACAAACAGTGTACTAGCAAGTTCCCTTTAGAGCTAAGTTCTATAAAAAAAATACATTTAATTGCTGTTACGTGTAATACAGCTAGCTACATAAAGCGAAGTTTTAACAGTCGCAGTGGGTCTCTGATTCAACAGTATCATATGGATATTCATAAGTGCATGGAACAACCTTTTCATATAGGAGATTTATATCCTGATAAAAGATTTATTCATGTGTTAGATGAAGTAAGTCTTGATATTGTGCTGACTGAAATTGATACGATTACTGATTTCATACACTACTTAGATGAAAAAGTACGTGTAATCAGGAACAAGGAGCTATCTTGGGCAACTGGAGAAGAGGAAATAGTATGTGCGTACTTACGAAATCGTTATTCTTCGCAAGAAAACAATTTGGGGAAAATAGCACCACCAGTAGAGAGTGACAAAAAATTAGGAATGGCTTTATGTGATGGATTATGGGATGAGTTTAAGAGATCGGATATCTATTCCGTTACCAAAAGCTACTTTAAACAAGGCAGTACACTGGATACTTTGTTAGAGCGTTTTTCTTCGCATATTCTTGAGGGTAATGTCGGTATTGCAGCAGACAAGCCTTTTAGCACACATGAACAAGCTGTTAGAGAGCTAGCTATAGAACCTCGTATGTCTAGAGCAAAGTTATCACATGCTTTTTCAGATAAATTGATGGAAGTACCTCAGAACAAGAGAAGCTCTAGGCTAATTCGGTCAGATTATTTTGAAAAAAAATTATACGTTTTCCTGTTTTTGCCTAGAGATGATGAACAAAGTGATATTGAGTATAGAGATGAAAGGCAGCAGTTCAGTAACGCGTATGCTCTAGTAGCTAAACTAATACACCCTCACATCACAAAGGTTGTATTAATTGCTACTGATACATATGGCACAGTTAGAACATCTGAAGATATTTATTGTTTTAACTTCGATAGACCATTGGAAACGGAAGAAAAAATACTAGCTCGAAAGCTTCAAAAAGAAGAGGGGATTCTTAAAAAGGCAAAGACTGGATTCAACAGACCTAACTGGCTTAAGGCAATAAAGAAAAGCACACGCAAAGATAGCCCTAAGAACTACAAGAATGTAAAACCAAAGCGTAATGAACCTTGTGCATGTGGTTCAGGTAAGAAATACAAAAAGTGCTGTATGCCAGCTTGAAAAACATAAGGCGAATCAAGAACAAGAAAGTCGAACCATTTGGTTCGCCTTTTGTTATTCAAGTTAGTTTCCAACTTAGTTATCGGTTTTCAACTCGGTTATCACAGTTTCCAACTTAGTTATCTGTGATCATCTGGAGCGATGTTGCTCATCGCACTAGCTCTTCACAACAACTTTCCAATACCTGTGATTATTCGTAGTTTTCTAAATTAGAGAAGGCACTGACAAGGTTTTGTCCAGAAGTGAGTTAATACATCAGCAATAAAAACAAAAAGGCGAACCAATCGGTTCGCCTTTGTCTATTTAGCTTCTACAAAAATTAATCTTCGTAGTTATCGATGCTTGGGCACGAGCAGATTAGGTTACGGTCGCCGTAAACGTTATCTACGCGGTTTACTGTTGGCCAGTATTTCCAAGATTTGGTTGCTTTAGAAGGGAAGCAGCCAAGTTCGCGTGAGTATGGGCGATCCCATTCTTCAGCAGAAAGGTCAACTTGCGTGTGTGGCGCATTAACTAGCGGGTTGTTCTCTAGTGGCCATTCGCCGTTTTTCACTTTCGTCATTTCTTCACGAATAGAAATCATCGCATCACAGAAGCGGTTTAGCTCTGCTAGGTCTTCAGATTCCGTTGGCTCAACCATTAGCGTGCCAGCAACTGGGAACGACATGGTTGGCGCGTGGAAACCGTAGTCCATTAGACGTTTCGCGATATCTTCTTCGCTAATGCCTGTTTCTTCTTTCAGCGGACGGATGTCGATAATACATTCATGCGCTACGCGGCCATTTTTGCCACGGTAAAGAACAGGGTAGTGAGGGCGTAGACGCTCCATCACATAGTTAGCGTTTAGAATCGCGACCTTGGTTGCGTTGGATAAGCCTGCTTCACCCATCATTGCGATGTAAGCCCAAGAGATAGGTAGGATAGATGCGCTACCAAAATCTGCAGCTGATACTGCGAAGTCTTCGCCTTCTACACCGTTCTCGATGTGACCTGGTAGGAAAGGTGCTAGGTGGGATTTAACGCCGATAGGCCCCATACCTGGACCGCCGCCACCGTGAGGGATACAGAAGGTTTTGTGTAGGTTTAGGTGAGAAACGTCTGAGCCGATAAAGCCAGGGGACGTTAGACCTACCTGTGCGTTCATGTTCGCGCCGTCTAAGTATACTTGACCGCCTGCGGCATGAACCATTTCACACACTTCTTTCACTTTCTCTTCGTAAACGCCGTGCGTAGAAGGGTAAGTGATCATGATGCTTGATAGGTTGTCTTTGTGCTTCTCGATTTTCTCTGCTAGATCGTCGATGTCGATGTTGCCTTCGTCATCACACTTAACAACCACAACTTTCATTGACACCATAGATGCGGTTGCAGGGTTAGTACCGTGCGCAGAACTTGGGATCAAACATACGTTGCGGTGACCTTCGCCACGGCTTTCGTGGTAGCGTTGAATCGCGATAAGACCTGCATACTCACCTGATGCGCCAGAGTTTGGCTGTAGTGAGAATGCGTCATAGCCTGTGATTTCACAAAGCTTCTCTTTTAGATCTTTCGTTAGCGCTGCATAGCCCGCTGCTTGTTCTGCTGGTGCAAATGGGTGGATAGAACCAAACTCAGGCCAAGTGATTGGGATCATCTCTGCCGCTGCGTTTAGCTTCATCGTACAGCTGCCTAGTGGGATCATACCGTGCGTTAGCGAGAAGTCTTTGTTTTCAAGCTGTTTTAGGTAACGCATCATCTGCGTTTCGCTGTGGTAAGTGTTGAACACTGGGTGTGTTAGGTATTCTGAAGTGCGACGTAGCGCTTCTGGAATGGCGGCAAACTCGTTACCAGCAATTTCCGTTGATAGTGCGGCAACGTCTTCTTTTACGCCAAAGACGGCGAACAGTGCTTCGACATCTGCAACGGTTGTTGTTTCATCTAAGCTAATGCCTAGTTTGCCAGGTAGGACGCGTAGGTTGATGTCTGCTGCGAGTGCTTTTGTGTACAGATCTTGCGTTTTCTCACCAGTGTTGATGGTGATGGTGTCGAAGAAGCTGTTATGAGCAAGCTCAAAGCCGCCTTTCGTTAGGCCAGCAGCAAGAATTGCAGTCATGTGGTGCGTACGACGAGCAATGGTACGCAGACCTTGTGCGCCGTGGTAAACCGCGTAGAAAGACGCCATGTTTGCTAGTAACGCTTGAGCGGTACAGATGTTTGATGTCGCTTTTTCACGGCGGATGTGCTGCTCGCGAGTTTGCATAGCCATACGAAGTGCTTGGTTGCCTTTCGCATCGATAGAAACACCGATAACACGGCCTGGCATTGTACGTTTATGTTTGTCACGAGTTGCCATAAATGCCGCGTGTGGACCGCCGTAACCCATTGGTACGCCGAAACGCTGAGCTGAACCGATTGCGACGTCTGCGCCCATTTCTCCAGCAGGCTTCAATAGGGTAGAAGCAAGCAGGTCAGTCGCAACAGTAACAAGCGTTTTGTTTGCTTGTGCTTTCGCGATGATGTCCGTTAGATCACGAACTTCACCCGTTGTGCTTGGGTATTGAACCAGCGCGCCGAATACGTCTTGCTCTGGTAGAGATTCTAAAGAGCCAACTAGCACTTCAAAACCGATGAATTTAGCACGCGTTTTTACCACTTCGATGGTTTGTGGGTGCACGTCGTCAGCCACAAAGAATACGTTGCTCTTACTCTTACCAGCGCGCTTACAAAGTGTCATTGCTTCTGCCGCTGCCGTTGCTTCATCAAGCAAAGACGCGTTTGCGATTTCCATACCGGTTAGGTCGATAACCATTTGTTGGAAGTTCAGTAGTGATTCCAGACGGCCTTGAGAAATTTCTGGTTGGTATGGTGTGTACGCGGTGTACCAGCCTGGGTTTTCTAGTACGTTACGCAGAATGACATTTGGCGTGAACGTGTTGTAGTAACCCTGACCGATGAATGTACGTTTGACTTGGTTTTGTTTTGCGAATTGTTTCATCGCAGCCAACATGTCCGCTTCGCTTTTCGCTTCTGCCAACGTCATTGGCTGCTCAAGGCGGATGTTTGCTGGTACGGTTTCGCTGATCAGTGCGTCTAGGCTAACTGCGTTGATCGCTTCCAACATTTTTTGTTGGTCAGAAAGTTTTGGTCCGTTGTGGCGTCCAACGAACTCGTTTTGTGTGCTGAGGCTTTGAAGTAATTCAGTCATTGTCCTTTACCTACTCCTTGGCTCGGGTATCGGAAATGGTCTTAATTGACTCATTTAATTATACGTCCGAACCTAGAAAAAAAGCTGCTCTCTAAACAGGCTAGGGAACAGCTTTCGTAACATCCTAATTACTCTTCTTCGATAGAGCTTAGGTATTCTTCCGCATCTTTTAAGTCATCCAACTCAGATGGGTCAGAAAGTTTCACTTTCACGATCCAACCACCTTCGTATGGTTCTTCGTTGATTAGCTCTGGGCTGTCTTCAAGCTCTTCGTTGATTTCAACTACTTCACCAGTTACTGGTGAGTAGATGTCTGAAGCCGCTTTTACAGACTCAACCAAAGAGAAGCTTTCGCCAGCTTCTACTTCATCTTCCACGTCTGGTAGGTCAACGAATACTACGTCACCCAACATTTCTTGCGCATGCTCAGAAATACCGATTGTCACTGTGCCGTCACCGTTGTCACGTACCCACTCGTGGCTATCTGTAAACTTCAGTGTTTTGTCCATTGCTTAATCTCCAAATAACTTGTCAGGAATTATTCTGATTTAAAAAGTCGTTTACTGGTAAAGAGGGAAGCGACTGCAAAGCTCTTTTACTTCTTTGCGAACGCGTTTCTCAACGATTGCGTCACCTTCTGGGTTGTTCACCAAACCATCCAGTACGTCGCCAATCCAATTACCGATGAGTTTGAATTCTTCAGCGCCAAAGCCGCGGCTTGTACCCGCAGGCGTTCCTAAACGGATGCCCGATGTAATCATAGGCTTCTCTGTATCGAATGGGATGCCATTTTTGTTACATGTGATCCCAGCACGCTCTAGAGCTTCTTCTGCTTTGTTGCCTTTCAAGCCTTTAGGACGAAGGTCAACCAGCATTAAGTGCGTGTCTGTACCACCAGTTACGATGTCGCAACCGCGAGTTTGCAATACTTCCGCTAGGACTTTTGCGTTATTGATCACCGAATCAATATAAGTTTTAAATTCAGGGCCAAGTGCTTCACCAAATGCGACCGCTTTAGCGGCGATAACGTGCATTAATGGACCGCCTTGTAGGCCTGGGAATACCGCCGAATTGATCTTCTTAATGATGTCTTCGTGGTTAGTCAGAATCATGCCCCCGCGTGGACCACGCAGTGTTTTGTGCGTTGTCGTGGTCACAACGTGTGCGTGTGGCAATGGGCTAGGGTGTGCGCCTGTTGCGATAAGGCCTGCGATGTGCGCCATATCGACCATTAGGATTGCGTTCACTTCGTCGGCGATTTCACGGAACTTTGCGAAATCGATAGTACGTGGAATCGCGCTACCGCCTGCGATGATCATCTTTGGTTTGTGTTCTAGCGCCAGAGCGCGCACATCATCGTAGTTGATTTCTAGTGTTTCACGATCAACGCCGTATTGAACTGCATTAAACCACTTGCCAGATAGAGCAGGGCGTGCACCGTGTGTTAGGTGGCCACCTGCGTCCAAAGACATGCCAAGAATGGTGTCGCCAGGTTGAAGTAGTGCCAGTTTCACTGCGCCGTTTGCTTGAGCGCCTGAGTGAGGTTGAACGTTTGCGTATTCGCAATTAAAAAGTTTTTTCGCACGTTCGATAGCAATGGCTTCCACTGTATCTACGTGCTCACAACCACCATAGTAACGGCGACCTGGATAACCTTCAGCGTATTTGTTTGTTAGGCATGTGCCTTGAGCTTGCATTACCGCTTTAGACACGATGTTCTCAGAAGCAATAAGTTCGATTTGTTCGTTTTGGCGAGTGAATTCCGCCTGAATTCCGGCAAAGACAGCGTCATCTGTCGCAGAGAGGTTGGTAGAGAAAAAGTTTTCCAAGCTGTGGTTAGGGTAACTCTTATTCATGGTAGTTGACCTTCCAAATCTGAAAATGAACCCGCAGAAGATTGATTGACTTGCGATGTGGTTCATTTGTCCTCAAAACAGCTGAACTGCGTAGCAGAACAGAGTGAACATCCAGCCCTAAAAAGTGGGCGAAAACTCCGTCGGATTGCGCTTTTTCTTCTTCAATCTCTTACGGAAATTTGCATCTCTACATCTAACAAGTTGGTAACATAGCGCTTGAGGCGGGAACAATCAACCAAAAATTTCCTATAAGAAACAAGATTTCTAGTTTTGTTAACAAGAGCACGCTTTAATTAACGTGGTGCACTTTTATCCACTATAGGGTTCATGCACAATGCTAGTAGGAGAGAAATAAGGATATTTATAGAGGGATTTATGGCAGAAAGTATTTACGATGAATACCCGTCGATGACGTTGGCGAAAGAACAAAATGATCAAAATATCGAGCCGTTAAAGCTTGGTCAGCGCATTAAGGATATCCGTTCTAAGTTGGGCATTACGTTAGAAGAGGCGAGTCAGCGTACTGGCCTTGCGCGTTCTACGCTAAGTAAGATTGAAAACGAACAGATTTCTCCTACGTTCCAAGCCATGCAAAAATTGGCGCTTGGATTGCAGATTGACATGCCACAACTATTTGAACCGCCAAGAAAAAAAGTGGCAACAGGGCGTAGAGATATCACTAAGAAAAGTGAAGGAAAACCACACCCAACTCAGACCTATGAGCATGAACTGCTCGCGACACAACTTTCCAATAAGAAAATGATGCCGTTTAAGAGCCAGATCCGTGCTCGCAGTTTCGACGAATACAAAGATTGGGTTCGTCATGATGGCGAGGAGTTTTTGCTCATCTTATCAGGAGAGGTTATGTTCTATTCTGAGTTTTACGAGCCGGTGGTTTTGAGCGAAGGTGACAGTGTCTATTACGACGCGAACATGGGACACATGTTGACCAGCGTAAGTGAGGAAGATGCTCAAATTTTGTGGGTTACCGCCAAGTAGTGATAAATAGTTGTAAATTTCCTATAGTGAAGGCAAACGATTGCTAACAAGTGTAAATACGTTATGATGGCGCTCTGTTGATGATATATCGGTCAATTAAGCGCCTTTTTTATACGTTTTTTTGTGATTAAAATGTTAAGAGTCACACTTTTGAAAGCCGATCGCTGTCTTGTTCGTGCAAAATAGAATGAGCCATGTTTATTATTGGAAACACATCGAATGCCGATAGCATTCTCGGGTCTATCTAAATGGAGACGAAAATGACTCAAGAACTTCTGAAAACACCACTGCACGCACTTCATGTTGAAGTTGGCGCAAAAATGGTCCCGTTCGCGGGTTACGATATGCCGGTTCAATACCCTCTAGGCGTAAAGAAGGAGCACTTACACACTCGTGATGCAGCAGGTTTGTTTGATGTATCTCATATGGGTCAGCTTCGCTTAATTGGTGAAGGCGCGGCAGCATTTCTAGAAACATTAGTTCCTGTTGATATTGTGGATCTTGAGTCTGGCAAACAGCGTTATGCGTTCTTCACTAATGAAGAAGGCGGCATTATGGATGACCTAATGGTTGCAAACTTGGGCAATCATCTTTTTGTGGTTGTGAACGCAGCGTGTAAAGAACAAGATATCGCTCACCTAAAAGCGCATCTGCCATCGGGTGTTGAACTAGAAGTCATTGAAGATCGCGCTCTGCTTGCTATTCAAGGCCCTCAAGCGGCGAAGGTGTTAGCACGTTTTGCTCCAGAAGTGGCAGACATGCTGTTCATGGATATTCGTAAAGTGGAGATTCTGGGCGCCGAATGCATTGTTTCTCGTAGTGGCTACACTGGCGAAGATGGTTACGAGATCTCGGTTCCTGCTGAAAAGGCAGAAGAACTAGCACGTAAACTGACTGCGGAAGAAGAAGTTGAATGGATTGGCCTTGGTGCTCGTGATTCACTTCGTCTTGAGTGTGGTCTTTGCCTATACGGTCATGACTTAGACACAACAACTACGCCTGTAGAAGCGAGCTTGTTATGGGGCATCCAAAAAGTGCGTCGTGTTGGCGGTGAGCGTGAAGGTGGTTTCCCAGGTGCTGACGTCATTCTAAAGCAGATTGAAACCAAAGATGTTGCACGTAAGCGTGTTGGCCTTGTTGGTCAAACAAAAGCGCCAGTTCGTGAAGGTGTTGAGCTGTTTGATGCTGACGGTGCGAAAATTGGTATCGTAACCAGCGGTACAGCCGGTCCAAACGCAGGTAAGCCAGTATCAATGGGCTATGTGCGTGCCGATCTTGCTGCGATTGGTACAGAGCTGTTCGCAGAAGTGCGTGGAAAAATGCTACCGATGACGGTTGAAAAAATGCCTTTTGTACCGCAACGGTACTACCGCGGTTAAAACTGAATGAAACAAAAATGCCGAGCTGAATAGCTCGGCATTTTTATGTCTTCTTTTCGCTTATTGGCTTTTTAGTTTACCGCTTCATCGATGGTACAACACATGTCGATAACGATGTCTTCAAGCTTGCTAGGGTGGATCATATCTTCTTTCGCGATTCTGAATTGCGTCGCCATGATCGTATTAAACAATTCCCAGTGTTTGATCAGCAGTTGTTCACGATTGTCTGCGATATCTGGCCATGTTTCTTGCATCATTGGAGCAAGGCTGACTGCGCCGTGTGCAAAGATCAACATCTGCCATTTTGATTCCCACTGATCGAATTGTGCTTCTGGGAATTCACTGTTGTACTGAGCGAAAATGCTCGTGAAAATCTCGGCAAACTCGTCTTTTGACTTTAGGAAGTAGTCAAACAGCGCGTTATCATCTTGTCGGATTGAGTCCGCAATCATTTGTACTGGATGAGGGTTCACGAGTGCAAACGCCAACATGCGAACCATAAACAGGTAAATCTTGCGATTTGATGGGGTGTTCTCAGGCATTTCGTTGATTAGGCCTGCCATATAATTTTGCAGGAACTCATCCATCGCGTCACTCACTGCTTGCCAGATTTTCTCTTTGCTGCCGAAGTGATGACGAATCAAACTATGTGATACACCCGCCTTTTCGCTGATGTTTCTTAGCGAGACTCGCTCGTAACCCAGCTCACAAAACATATCTGCAGCGACCTTAAGGATCAGACACTTAGTTTGTTCTGCGGCTTCAGCGCTACGTCGGCCTTGCTTTCTTACATTCATAGTTCGATTTTTCCCGAATATTAATCAACGTGCCTACTTTTACCAGAAACTGAACGCTTTGACTAATTAATTTGCTATCCATGTGGAAAATATGTTGATCAATATTCAATTCTGCCTATACTGCACGACTGTGTAGTAAATTTTAAGTCTATGGAGAAGCCAGTGCGAAAACAAACTATAAAGCACACTTTGATTGGCGCTGTGGTGACGTTAAGTCTCTCTACGTTGCTGACAGGGTGTAATAAAGCCATATCAGAACCGGCAGAGCCTTTAATCAAACCCGTTAAATTACTTGCTGTTAAAGATCTTACGGTTGACGACTCTGACGCTTTCCTTGCGCGTATTGATGCAACGTATCGAGCGCAGTTGTCTTTTCAAGTTGGTGGGGAAGTTGAAAAGCTACTGGTAAGAATGGGACAAGGGGTAGAAAAGGGTGAAGTGCTCGCCACACTAGACCCGAAAGATCTGCAATTGGCTTTAGACGCGGCGCAAGCCCAATATGCACTGGCGAAAACTCAGTGGGAAAGAGCAAAAAGTCTGTACAGCAAAAAACTCATCAGTACCGATAGCTACGATCAAAAAGAAACGCAATACAAAGCAGCGTTGGCAAGTTTTGAACAAGCGAAAACCGATTTGAGCTACACCAAAATTCAAGCGCCATTTGACGGTGTGGTGTCGTACACCTACGTGAAGCCTTATCAAGTGGTAGGTGAAAAGCAAGAAATCCTCAATTTGATTGATAACACCACACTGGATGTTTCTTTCACTTTGCCCGTTAGTTACGCGGAGTCTGTCTCTCTGTCTGCACTAAAAAACGCAGAGATGTGGGTAACGATGGACAGCGAACCAAGCAAACGTATTCCGGGTAAGTTCAAAGAAATCTCAACGCAGCCAAACATCGATACCAACAGCTATGAAGCGATTGTGACGATCACTCGGCCAACCGATCGCAACTTGCTCACTGGGATGACAGGACAAGTACACATTGCTAAGCAAAACAAGTCTAACGCCATGACGTTGCCGACATCGGCTTGGGTAAACAAGCAAGAGAGCCAAGGTGAAGTTTGGGTGATGGATAGCTCAACGCAACAAGTGAATAAAGTGACATTGTCACTAAATGAAAGTGGCGCGATTGAGTCAGGTTTGGATAACAACGACTACGTGGTTATTGCTGGCGTAGAACGATTAGTCGAAGGGCAAGTGGTGAAAGCTTGGATTCGTGAGGAAGGCATTTAATGAAGCATTCTCTATTCGCAGTATCGGCTATCGCATTGGCCGTTCTTACTGGTTGTCAAAGTGATAGCCAAAACGTAGCCGAACAACCGTTGTATGTTTCGACCATTTCAGTTGACGCGCCAGTGAAAAGCCAATATCGCGCGTTTAAAGGGCTAGTCGTTCCTGCTGAACAAACACCAATGGCATTTCGTCGCGCCGGTGAAGTTCAACACGTACTAGTGAAAGCTGGTGACGTAGTGAAAGAAGGGCAAATGATCGCCAAGCTGGATGACAGTAAAGAAAAGCAAGCGGTAAATGATGCTGAAGCGCAATACACGCTTGCGATTCGCCAGCTTAAACGTGGTGAAGAACTGCACGGTCGCCAAATGATATCCAAAGCAGAACTGGATGAGCTGACCGCAAACAAGGAACTGGCAGAGGCAAACTTCTATAACGCCACCAACCAGTTGAACTATACGCGTTTATTTGCCCCGTTTGCAGGCAAAGTCTCAGACGTTTTCAAAGAGCGTTTTGAGCGCGTGGCGATTGGCGAACCAGTACTGAACTTGTATCAAAACGATGTGGTTTATGTGCGTATCGAATTGTCTGACAACGTGTTAGCGATGGTGAACCCAACCGCACAAAACATGAGTTATAAGCCGCGTGCGACGTTCTCTGGTATTCCAGCAACGTATGCGCTGGACTATTTAGAGCACACTAGCGAGCCAAACTCAGAAACACAGACTTATGAGATGTACTTGACCATGCCTCAACCAGAGCAAGAGATTCTTCCGGGCACCAGTGTGAGCGTGATGGTCGATATGATCAAAGCCGGTATCACTTCTATCGATGGTTACAACATCCCAATGACGGCGCTTCAAGCAGGCAACGATGATAATGAGTTCTTTGTTTGGAAAATGAACAATGACGCTGTCACTAAAGTGCCTGTGGCGATTTCACAAGTTAACGGTGAAGGGGCGATTGTCTCATCGGGAATCACTCAAGGTGATGTGTTGGTTAATTCAAACCTGCGTAAATTACGCGAAGGTAAGCATGTGGATGTTGTGGAGAAGGAACAATAATGAACATTGCTGAGTATTCCATTAAGAACAAAGTCATCAGCTGGTTGTTCATTGTTATTCTTGCTATCGGTGGGGTGACTTCATTCCTAGAGCTTGGTCGATTAGAAGACCCTGCGTTTACGATTAAGGACGCGATGATTGTCGCGACTTATCCTGGGGCGACCTCCAAAGAAGTGGAAGAAGAATTAACGTATCCGCTTGAGAAAGAGATTCGTAAACTGCCGTACATTGATCGAATCACGTCGACCTCTTCGAATGGTATGTCGCAGATCATGGTCAGTATGAAGATGGATTACGGCCCAGACGAACTGCCACAGATTTGGGACGAAATGCGCCGTAAAATCAATGATCTGCAACCAACTTTACCGCAAGGTGTTCAATCTCTGCAGATTATTGATGACTTCGGTGACGTGTACGGTGTGATGTTGATGCTGACGGGCGACGATTACGACTATGTCGAGCTCAAACGCTATGCCGACCACCTACGACGCGAAATCGAACTGGTTGATGGCGTGGGCAAAGTAGACATTGCAGGTGACCAGCAAGAGATGTTGTTCGTTGAAATCTCGCTTGACCGCCTTGCGTCTCTGAATCTCGACATGAACGTTGTTTCTGGCTTGCTTAACCAACAAAACAACGTGGTTTCGGCTGGCGAAGTTATGGTGAATGGTGAAAGCCTCGTCATTCGTCCTAGCGGTACGCTGAATACAGTTCAAGCGTTAGAAAACCTGATCATTCACGGTCGTGATACGGGTAATTTGATTCGCTTAAAAGACGTTGCGACGATCACCCGAAGTATTCAAGAAAAGCCGGGTAACATGATTTTGTTTAACGGCAAGAAAGCAATCAACATCGGTATTTCGTTTGCGTCTGGCGTTAACGTAGTGGAAGTAGGTGAGCGCCTTAACGCTGAGTTAAGCAGTTTAGAGTCCATCAAACCTGCGGGTTTGGACATGAGCTATTTCTACAACCAAGCGCAAGAAGTCGATGATTCTGTCAAAGCGTTTGTGATCAGCTTAGCTGAGGCGGTAGCCATCGTAATTATTGTGCTGTTGTTCACTATGGGCTTACGTAGTGGCGTGATCATTGGTGTGGTACTTCTGTTGACGGTGTTTGGTACGTTCATATTGATGAATTACAACAACATAGAACTTCATCGGATTTCGCTCGGTGCGTTGATCATCGCATTGGGTATGTTGGTGGACAACGCGATTGTTGTGGTTGAAGGTATTCTGGTTGGCCTGAAGAAAGGGCGCACAAAGGTTCAAGCTGCCGTTGATATTGTGAAACAAACACAGTGGCCTTTGCTTGGCGCGACAGTAATCGCAATTACCGCGTTTGCACCAATCGGCTTATCTCAGGACGCAACTGGCGAATTCATGGGCTCACTCTTCTGGGTGTTGTGTTTTTCATTGTTCTTGAGCTGGGTTACGGCAATTACACTCACGCCTTTCTTAGCAGACCTGCTTCTAAAAGAAGAAGAGAAAGACACGAACGGTGAAGACGAAGACCCTTACAAAGGCTGGTTGTTCGTTGTATTTGGCGCGTTGCTTAAATTCTCGTTACGTTTTCGTTGGATGACGGTCGCTGCGATGGTGGCGTTGTTAGTGGGTGCCGTTATTGCGTTTGGCAATGTGAAGCAGCAATTCTTCCCACCTTCGAATACGCCGATGTTCTACGTTGATATGTGGATGCCAGAAGGTACGGATATCCGTCAGACCATTAAGCAAGCGGAAAAAGTAGAAAGCTATATTCGTCAGCAAGATGACATCGATTTTGTCTCGGTTTCGATTGGCCAAGGTCTACAACGTTTTGCATTGACGTACCAACCGGAGAAAAGCTACGAGGCTTACGCTCAGTTCCAAGTGCGAACAACTGACCGTGACAATATGTTCAAGCTGCTTCACAAGCTGGATGACAATTTAGCTAAAACGTTCGATGAGCCTACATTCCAGTTCAAACTGATGGAATTTGGCCCGTCTCCAGCGTCTAAAATTGAAGCACGTATTACTGGCCCAGATCCGAAAGTGTTGCGAGAACTAGCGGTTCAGGTGGAAGACATTCTTCACACAGATCCAGGGGCGAGAAACATTCGCCACGATTGGCGTGAAAGAACGAAAGAACTTGTGCCCGTCTTCAACGAATCCAAAGCGCGTCGCCTTGGTATTTCGAAAGAAGATCTATCAAGTACGCTGCAAATGGCGTTTGGCGGCAGCACGTTTGGTGTTCTGCGTGACGGAACTCATACGTTACCTATTATGATGCGTCTACCTGAAGCGGAGCGTGTGGACTTTGAATCGCTACAAAACGTGAAGATTTGGAGCCCGTCATTACAAACGTACATTCCTGTCGATCAAATCATTGATGGTGTCGAACTAGATTGGAGTGAGCCTCTGATCCAACGCCGAGACAGAAAACGTACCTTAACGGTGTTGGCTGACCACGATGTATTGAGTGATGATACGGCGGCAAGTTTGTTTGCTCGTGTACAACCAAAAGTGATGGCTTTACACATCCCTGAAGGGTACGAAATTACTTGGGGTGGGGAATACGAATCATCGAAAGATGCGCAAGAAGGGCTATTTGGTTCTCTGCCAATGGGCTACTTGCTGATGTTCATCATCACCATTTTACTGTTTAACTCAATCAAAAAACCGTTGGTGATTTGGTTTACGGTTCCGCTTTCCATTATTGGTGTGGCGTTCGGTCTACTGACAACTAACATGCCATTCAGCTTCACTGCATTCCTTGGATTGCTGAGCTTGAGCGGGATGATTTTGAAAAACGGCATTGTGTTACTTGATCAAATTAACTTGGAATTAGAGTCTGGCAAAGATCCGTATCTTGCGATTGTAGATAGCGCGATCAGCCGTGTGCGTCCAGTAAGCATGGCGGCGCTGACAACGATTCTAGGGATGATTCCACTCGTGTTTGACGCCTTCTTTGGCTCAATGGCGATTACGATTATGGCAGGTCTTGGTTTTGCAACGGTACTAACATTGATTGTTGTACCAGTAATGTTTGCGATTCTATTTAGGATTAAACCGGCCACTGCATAAGGACTCCTGACTTATCTAAGTCAGCTTCCTGCCTAGCCCTGAGGGATTTCCTCAGGGCTTTTTTCGTTTTAGAACTTGTAAGAAACACCAGCGTAAAGCGAGCCGATCATGATGGTTAAGTCATCGTAAGTTTCGTCAATTACAAATGTGTCTACTTCATAAGCGATGCGGAAATTCAGATTCTCGATCGCTTTAGGTGAGTATTCGCCACCAACACCTGCACGGAATGACGTTTCTGCTTTTGACGAAGAGCCAAAATCAAGTTCGGTACGACCAAGGCCGACCGTCGCAAACGGACGCCAGCCACTGTCAAAGGTGTAACCTAGGTTCGCCATTAGAGCGATGTTTTCAGGTTTTACCATTGTGCGTGGTGCATCTTCAAACTTGTCAAAAATATCACCGTAGCGTGTGTATTGCGCTTCGATTGCGACGATACGGTTGAACTGGTAACCGCCAAACAGTTTGTATGTGGAGTCGTTAGAATCCAGATTAACCGCATACGGCCAAACACTGTCGTCATAGACAGTTGTAACCCCGATACCACCACCAAGGTAAAAGCCTGATACGTCTTTTTTCTCGACATCAGTTTGATTTGCTTGCGCGAATGCTGAAACAGCAGCTAACAAAAGGACAGCTTTTTTCATGTGTAATTAACTATATTATTTTGATTAAAACGAAGTGAAATATAAGAGGCTTTATCTGCATTTGGGATTTTTCATCGGCTACTTGAAAAAACACAAGTCACCGAAGCGTTAGTTAAGCAAATAAGTCGCACCTCTCATGCGTGCAGCATAACGAGTCAAAAAGTAAAGGTTAAGTATCGAAATGTATGGTTTTGTCAGAAGAGGGGAAATAAAAAACACCTCCCTTAACCGGAATTTAAGGGAGGTGCTGAATGCCAAATCGAGGGTGGCATTGTTAATTGCTTAAGTGTTAATTGCTTAAGTTTTGCTTATGCAGCAACTTCTTGTTTTGCATCCGCTTTGTTTTTTAGGAATGCATAGGTAAAGCCTGTTACCGCCGTACCTGCAGCAATTGCTACCAAGTACATCAAGACTGGAGAAATTGCGTTAGGGATAAGCAGTACAAATAGACCGCCGTGAGGTGCCATCAGTTTCGCGCCGAATAGCATAGATAGAGCACCTGTTAGAGCGCCACCAGCCATACAAGATGGGATTACACGCATTGGGTCTTTCGCTGCGAATGGGATTGCACCTTCAGAGATAAAGCACAGACCTAGCACGAATGATGCTTTGCCCGCTTCACGCTCGTTTGGTTCAAACTTGTTCTTCGCTAGGAAAGTGGCCAGACCCATACCTAGCGCCGGCACCATACCTGCCGCCATGATTGCAGCCATTGGTGCGTAAGTTTGAGAAGCCAATAGACCTACACCGAATGCGTAAGCCGCTTTGTTTACCGGGCCACCCAAGTCGAAGCACATCATTGCGCCAAGGATAATACCAAGTAGAACGGCGCTGTCTGAACCCATGTTGTTTAGGAAGTCAGTCAGACCATTCATGATGCCAGAAACCGGACCGCCAACGATGTAGATCATAACAAGGCCCGTAAATAGCGTCGCAACAAACGGGATGATCAGAATCGGTTTCAATGCTTCCATTGATTGAGGAAGTTTTACTTTATCTGCTAAGAGCTTCGCTGCGTAACCTGCGATGAAACCAGCCGCGATACCACCAAGGAAACCAGCGCCAGTAGAGCTTGCCAACATACCACCAACAAGACCCGGAGCCAGACCCGGACGGTCAGCAATTGAGAAGGCAATGTAACCAGCAAGCACAGGGATCATCAGCGCAAACGCGGATCCGCCGCCGATGGTCATTAGTGCGGCGGCCAATGTGCCTTCTTCTTTAAACGCTTCAATACCGAATACGAACGATAGGGCGATGATCAAACCACCTGCGACGACGACAGGAAGCATGTGCGAAACCCCCGTCATTAGGTGTTTGTATGCGCCTTTCTTCTCGTCTGTTGCCGAAGCAGAACTTGCAGCGCCTGAATGTTGGTAAATCGTGGCTTGTTCGAACGCTTTGTCCATCTCTTCAGCGGTTTTCTTCAGAGCTGGGCCAGTCTTTGTACGGTACATTTTTTTGCCGTTGAAGCGATCAAGTGGCACTTCGATGTCCGCGGCAATGATAACCAAGTCCGCATCTGCGATTTCTTGGTCAGTTAGTTGGTTCTTCGCGCCAACAGAGCCACGAGTTTCCACCTTAATTTGGTGACCACGGCGTTTGCCTTCTTCTTCTAAAGCTTCTGCTGCCATGAAGGTATGTGCAACACCAGTAGGGCATGCCGTAATAGCGACGATTTTCTTGGTTGCAGAAGCACTTTCGACAGGCGCTTCAACTGTGGTTGCTTGTTCAAGTGTTGCTGCACTTTCGACTGCGGTCGTTAAGAATGCGGTAGCATCTTTTGCCACCGCGCTGATTTCTGCTTGGTAGACTTTTTTACCTACGAAACGAGAAGTATCAACGGTGGTGTTCGCCGCGATTACGATCGCGTCAGCTTGCTCAATGTCAGCGTCTGTCAGCGGCGTTGGAGCAATAACACTGGATTGGCATTCAATCTTGGCGTTCCAACCTAGTTTAGCGGCCGCTTGTTCTAATAGACCCGCCGCAAGGATGCTATTAGCAACACCACTAGGGCAGGCAGTAATAATGGCAATATTCATACTGATAACCTTCTGTTCCTTAGTTTTTGTCTAAGTTCGTATTAGGGTAAAGCTCGCTGACTTGTGTTTGCAGCTTAATGTTTTCCAGTTCTTCTTGACTGGTTAGCCCCACGCCAACTTGGCTAACTGCTAAAGCAGAAAGCGCTGTCGCGAAGCGCAATAAATCGTGTTTCGGCATCACTTGCATGTGACCCCAGCATAAGCCTGCCACCAGTGTGTCGCCCGCACCTACGGTGCTCACCACATTCATGCGTGGCGGTTGTGCGCGTAGCCACTCGCCTTGGTTTAGCCACATCACACCGTCAGCGCCCATCGACACAACAATGTTCTCGATGCCTTTGTTGCTGAGGGTTTGTGCTGCCACTTTGCACTGTTCTGGCGTTTCTAGGTGCTCACCGACAAAGTCACTCAGCTCTTCGTCATTTGGTTTAATAAGCCATGGATGAGCATCAATACCTGCACGTAGAGCGGCTTTGCTGCTGTCGAACAATACTTTTTTGCCTTGTTGATGCAGTTTTTCAATCCATGCTGCGCATTGCTCAGCGGTTACACCGCCCGGTAAGCTGCCAGCTAGAACGAAGTAGTCGTGAGTGTCTGCAAGGCGGAACAGGGTCTCTTCAAAACGCGCAATTTCTTCTGCCGTTACTTGAACGCCAGGAAAGTTGATGTCACTCACTTGGCCGTTGGCTTCAACCAGTTTTACGTTGATGCGTGTTGCGCCTTCAACTTCAACAAACTCGTTTTTTACGCCAATTTCGGTGAAAAGTTGATGGAACAGCTCTGGGTTGTCTTTACCCAAAAAGCCGGTCACCGTAACGTCGGCGCCAAGGTCGCTCAGCACTTTTGCAACGTTAACGCCTTTGCCTGCCGCGTGAAGGCTACTTTGCTCAACAAGGCTGACTGAACCTACCTTTAGCGCGTCGAGCGAGCCTGTTAGATCAAGCGCAGGGTTCAGCGTGATGGTCACAACTTTGTTTGTTTTTAATGCTGTCATTTGCGTGCCCCTTAACCTTCACCTAGGCCAGAAGCAATCGCGTTGCCGATAGACTCCAGCGCTTGAGCCGCGTCTGGGCCTTCAGCAGAGAACTGCAATTGGTGACCGTGTTTCACACCAAGGGCAATCACTTTCATCAGGCTTTTCGCATTTACTGCTTTACCATCACCATCTAGGTTTGCCACGCGAATGTTTGATTCGAATTTCTTCGCTTCTGCAACCAGCATCGCACCCGGGCGAGCGTGAAGGCCATGTGCGTTTTTGATCTTAAAGACTGCTACGTTGCCATCTTCGGCTGGCGCTGCCACTTCTTCGCCTTTGAATAGCGCGAGAATCTGTTCTGCAGAGGCATCTAACAGCTTATTGTGTTCGTTGTTGAAAACGATTTTAGACAAGTTGTTCAGAATTGATTGGTGAGCGTTGTTACAAGCAGCAAACGCAACCAAAGCACGCACTTTTTGGCCTTCGTATTCGCAATCGTTGGCCGTCGAGACAAAAGACACACCGGTGCGAGAAACGTGCTTATCGCTACCAACTAGCCATAAACCGTTGCCAAGATGAGTCGGTGCTTTTGTCACGAGATCAGCAACAAATTCAGCGCCAGCACAGCCAGTGTTTTTCAAGAGGCCACCAGCCACAGCGCTCATCTGTACCATATCGCTTGCAGGGAAAAGCAATTGGATAAGAGACGCATCGAAGTCCGCTTCAAGCTGAACATCACCATTAAGTAGGGCAATGATGTCTTCTTCGCTTTTTGCATCGCGAAGACGCTCTTCCACGCCATCAGCACCTAGCACTTTGGTCAGTTGCTTCAGAATGCCTAAGTGCTCGTCTGATTTTGCCGCGATACCAATCGCAACGAAGACTCTGTTTCCGTCACCCCAATCCACACCTTCAGGAAAGTGGTGAACAGCGACGCCAGTGGTTTTTACCATCGAGCGAGTGTCGGTTGTGCCGTGAGGGATCGCGATGCCGTTACCCAAAAACGTTGAGTTTTGGTTTTCACGATTTAGCATGCCTTCCACATAACCTTGTTCAACAAGGCCTTTGTCTGTCAGGCTTTGCGCAATATTCTTGATTGCTGCAAACTTATCTGTCGCTGATTGCGAGAGGGTAATGTCGTTCTTGTTTAGCTTAAGCATGGTGCTTCTCCAGCCTTAAGGTATTCGTACCAATCAAATTAAAAATGTATTCAGTCTTGCTCTAGTTTTGTTGTGTCTTAGCTAAACCTTCTTTCGATACTGAATCGATTCAGCTAAGTGGCAAATTTTTTAAAAGACTTAGCAAAATGTTTTAAAAATCTGACGCTAAACACCCCTTGAGCTGTATTGCTTAAAGCCTAGACGAAGACTTTCTGCATTGCCGGATTTTGGTGATTTTCGTCAATTTTTAGATTTTGCTGAATCCTTTCAGCTTTTATACTGAATCGGTTCAGCTTATAATTCAACTTATCGTAAGATCGTTGATGTATTAATATGATCGCGCGCACAGAATAGGGTTGAGAATATGACACTGGATGAAATAGCCAAATTGGCAGGGGTTTCAAAGACAACTGCAAGCTATGTAATTAACGGAAAAGCGCAGAAATACCGCATCAGCGAAAAGACGCAAAAGAAAGTGATGGCGGTTGTTGACGAGTACAATTACAAGCCGGATCATGCCGCTTCTTCTTTGCGTGCCGGTAACTCGCGTTCGTTTGGACTTATCATCCCAGACTTGGAGAACACCAGTTACGCACGCCTTGCAAAACTGATTGAACAAAACTCGCGTAAGGCGGGTTATCAAATTCTAATTGGCTGCTCAGATGATGATCCGGAAACGGAGAAAAAGGTTGCTGAAGCGCTAATCAGCCGCCGAATTGACGCGCTATTTGTCGCAAGTGGTATGCCATCGGCTAATGAGTATTATCTCAAGTTACAAAACTCGGGCACTCCGGTTATAGCACTTGACCGTCCAATGGATGATGAGCATTTTTGTTGCGTTATCAGTGAAGATTTTGATGCTGCTTTTGAGCTTACAGAATCGGTACTGTCACCAGAGATCAAAACCATTGGTTTGATTGGTGCGTTGCAAGATCTGCAAGTGTCGAAAGAGCGCGAACTGGGTTTTCGGTCTGCCTGCCAAAAAGACGATACGGCAATGACCGTCGGTTACGGTTTGCACTTCTCTCGTGAGGAGGGAAAAAAGGTACTGGATAAATGGGTTCAAGCAGACAGTTTGCCTGATGCGATCGTGACGACTTCCTACACGTTGCTTGAAGGCGTCCTAGACGTGATGCTTGAAAAGCCAGAGCTCATGAGTCAAGTTCGTCTGGCGACATTTGGTGATAATCGACTGCTGGACTTCTTGCCAGTGAAAATCAACTCTCTGCCTCAGCAATTTGAGTTAATTGCTGATAGCGCGATGGAGTTGGCACTGAATGCCTCGGCCAAACGTTACAAACCGGGTGTGGAGCTTATTGCTCGCAAAATTGTCAAACGACAATAGTCTCGGCACTTACAATTTCACTTCGACCGTCAGCGAAACAAACGCGTGATCGCTGGCGTTTTTATCTTTCTCATAGGATGGGTTAATCAGGTGTTGTTCTAACACTTGATAATCAATCACTTCCGCTACCGATACATCCGAATGTGTATCAAACTCTTGAGAAAGCAGAATGTAATCCAGCACGTTCCCCGTAGAAAAGTGGTAGTGAGTCGCTGGGCGCACCTCAAGAGACGAGCCCGTTTGCAGATTCCAACCATCCTTTAGTTGTAATTCGGTGACGCTGTCACTAAAGGTTTCGGTAAGCACGTTATTAACGCTTTCTTTTGAGATGGGCTGGTTCATATCACCCATTAACACGGTCGGTATCGGATGTGCTCGATATTGTGCCTGCATCGCGTCTCGCAACATGGCCGCTTCCCAACCGCGTTGCTGTGTAGACAACCAACGAGCCATTACGCGACTTGATGGTTCTGGCGTTTCGGTATCCGCAGGGCGTTGAGATTTGAGGTGAGTGACATATATGGCAATGTGACCAAGGACTGGGTGAACGACTTGCGCATAAATCGGCTTGCGACTGAAATCGGGTGCTTCATTTACCCCAAATGGCGTGAGTGAGTTTGAATCGAACTCTACGCGTTTTACATCCTCAATAGGAAAGCGAGACGCAATCGCGACGACGGGGCGAGAGTAAATATACTCGTCTTCTATTTTTGGGGTATCGACCGTTGCGAAATACGGAAAGCCAAGTGACAAAAAGTACGCGCGGGTCTCTTCGACACTGAACACCTCTTGCAGACCGATAATGTCCGGTTCGAGCTTTTCTAATTGGTTTTGCGTCCAAGCAAGTTTGTCTCGCCACTGCTCTTGGGAATAAATATTCTCGAAGTCGTAGTAGGCGTTCGGCGGTGCGACAAAATTAAACAAGTTAGCCGTAACAAAGGTAATTCTGCTTGGTCGAGACAAAGTATTCGCTCTTTTTAACAATAACCTGGAGAGTATATACCTTCGGATTATGGAATTGCAGCCTCGTTTGAAGTTGGCATTGACGTAACAGCTTGCGAATGGTCAGTTAAATAGGTCAAGACGTGCTCAAAAGCCACAAAGAACCTGCGATAGAGCATTGGCTGAGGTTTCTATTTTGGGGCATTGCGTTTAAACTTCAGAGCATCAAATATGAAGAGTAAATAACATGACCCAAGATTACGACCACGAAGAGTATTTAGAAGGCGACGAGATTGAAATCGAAGCGATCGGCATTGATGTTGATGCGCATCCTATCGAACTGTATAAGCTTTTTAAAATCGCAAACTTGGTCAGTGGTGGTGGCGAAGCAAAACATATCATCGAAGAAGGTTATGTTGCGGTGAATGGCGAGCTAGAAACACGTAAACGACGCAAAATGTACGATGGTGACTTTTTTGAGTTTAACCAAGAATACTATGTGGTGGTTTGTGACGCGCCAGTGACAGAACCAGAAACGGCAGAACAAAAAGCGGAAAAGAAAGCGAAGAAAGAAGCGCAATCTACTCGTAAAGAGAAGTCTCGCCAAAGCAAGCCGCCTAAAGCGAAAGGCACAGGACCTAAATCAACGGGTCGTAAAGCGGCACATAAAGAGCGCAAAGCACAAAAAGAAGCGCTGTCTCAATCTGCTAAGAAAGGCAAGAAAGAAGACAAACCACAAGCAACGCGTGACCCGAAGAGTGGACGTAACTCTATCGACTTCTTCTAAGCGATAGAATCATATAAGCGATCGAATCCTAGCGTTCAAACCCATACATACAAAAAGCGCCGACATGTGTTCGGCGCTTTTTTGTTGGGATAGTTTGTGTGGCTTATGCGGCATGACGAGATAAGCTTAATGCACCGTGCATTGGTAGGTTGCGTATTCTGTCCAGTGATGAATTGCACTTGGTTTACCGAGATAAAACCCTTGATAATAATCGAGTTCCAGTTGACGCATGGCTTGCAGCTGGTTGTTCTCTTCAACCCCTTCGATAATCACTTTGGCCCCCATGTTTGCCGCTAGATCTACCGCACTTCGAATGGAAAAGGTATCACCAGCGCAATAATCGAGTAGATAAGAGCGATCAATTTTAATTATGTCAGGACAAAGCTGCTGAACGCGGGCAATGTCGGAATGTTGCGCGCCAAAATCATCGATGGCAAAGATAAAGCCATTCGCTCTCATTAACTGTACGGCTTTGATCAGTAAATCAGTATCACCGCAGGATTCTTCTACAACCTCAAACACCACATCAGACGGGGTCATACCCAAATCGGCAAGACGTTTGTAAAGCAAGCCGTTGTCTTTAAAGCCCATGTCTTTGGTGAGCGTGAGTAGGGTTTGAGGCATAACATTGAGAAAGAGCTTAATCGGCGTTCCGGCAAAGTGACGAGCGAAGTTTCTGATGTGCATGGCTCGGGATAAAAATTCAACACATAAGCGAAAGTAAGGGGCGATACTTGCGTTGGAGAGAAAAATGTCTGGGCGAATTTGAACGCCGTCTGCGCCATGAATGCGAAGGAGGGCTTCCATTCCAATAACGCGTTGGTGCTTATCAAAAATCGGCTGATAAACACTGTGAAAAGTGAATTGGTTGATGACTACGTAATATTCCCCAAGACCGTCCTGTCTTATGTACTGTTCGTAGTCAGACTGTTTCTTTAACTCCATGAAAAACGCCGAGAATTTAGCATTGAGTCAATGTAACAGGATGCAGTTCCAATTTGAAGAATCAAATGTGTCTAATTGCATGTGCTATTGAGTTAATTTGAAATAGATTCCGATTTTTTCTCAATATATCGAAAAATGAGTGACAGACCGAAACAAATCAAGAAGTAAGAAAAGCCAACAATCAGCCAAATTTCAAAGATATATCCTGATGAGTTTGCCATCTCTGTCCCAACGAAAGTCATTTCTTGTATAGAAATTAGCGAAACGATGGAGGTGTCTTTCACCAAAGAGATGGCTTGACCGGCAAGTGCAGGTGTTATTGCTTTAAGCACCTGTGGTGCGATAACGAATCGGTATTTCACCCACCGAGACAAGCCCAATGAATCCGCCGCTTCCCACTGACCTTGGTCGATGCTTTGTAACCCTGCTCGCACAACTTCTGCTATGTATGCAGAAGAGAGTAAGCCGACGCATAACACACCAGAGGCAAGATTTTCCCAAAGGTTAGAAGGTCCAAAAAGAAAGCTTTGTAGCGCGTTTGGTTCACCGTTGTAGTTTCGTAAAAGATCTTCTAAACCGAGTAACGGGATCAATTGGTTAGAAATGAAAAAGTAGAAAATAAAAACAAAAACCAACGGTGGGATGTTTCTTACCAACTGAATAAACGCGTTGGCAGGTGTACGCAACCAAACAGAGCGAGAGAAGCGGGCTAAGCCTAACAAAGTGCCAAGCACTAATGCGAAACTGATGCCCCAAATACTGAGCCTTAACGTCGAAATCAAACCTTGGAAGAAGTAGGGCAAACCACCGTCGGATCTTGGTGTGAAAAGTAGTTCAAACGCCTCTTTCCACTGCCACAAATAATGCACACCAACGTTGGAACGTTGGTACAGCCAAACACCACCAATACTACAGATAATAAGCAGTACCCAATCGAGCGTGTTTAACCGAACTAGAAAGGAACCTGTGTTGGCCTTTGTGGGTGCTGTGCGAGTGGTGGTTTGTTCGCCCAAAAATTTAACTCCGATAGATGATGGAAAAGTAAAATGGATGATTAAAAAGTATAGGCTCGCGAAGACCACGAGCCATTTAGATTACTGGCCTTGCGCGACTTGATCTTGCCAATCTAATGTCGAGAACCAGTATTCATAACGCTGTTTTAACCATCCATCTTGGGTTCTTTCTTCAATCCATTTATTGAAAAAGGCTTTTTTATCTTCCTCCCCTAAGCGAACCGCAAAGGCTTCGTTACCTTTTGATAGTCGTTCAGAAAATGGAAGGAATAGCTTGTCGCTGTGTTTCACTGTCTCATGTTCTGGTTTTGGGCTAGAAGCAATAACCGCATGGGCGTTACCATTCAGCACCTCTTGGAACGCTTGCGCGTCGTCATCAAATTGCAGAATCTTCGCTTTCGGGAAGGTTTCTCTGGCGACTTGAACGGTGAATGCACCGCGACGAGCCGCTATTTTTACGCGTCGTGAGTCAAAATCGGAGAATTCGCTAAAACCTGAAGCAAGCTCTTTGTTCGCTGCCACTTGAACTCCAGAGTGCGAGTAGGGCTCAGTAAACAACACGCTTTTGGAACGCTCAGGCGTGACCGACATGCCACCGATGATCACGTCGAACTTTTTCGCCAGTAGTGCGGGAATAATGCCATCCCATGCAGTCGGTACAAATTCCACTTTCAAACCTGAATCTTGTGCTAAGCGTTTGGCAACATCGATTTCAAAACCGATTAACTCACCTTGCTTGTTGCGCATTGCCCAAGGTACAAATGTTGACATACCAACGCGCAAAGTGCCTCGTTCTTTGATTTGATCTACATTGGGAGTGGGAACGTCTTCTTTCGCGATAGTAGGCATAGCGATGGCTAGCCCTAATAATGCAGTAATGGTCGCTTTGAATAACTTCATGTTATCTCCTTATAATTTGCGCCAACTGGCTCCGAGTTTGTGTTCTAGCCATGCAGACAAGCCAGAAAGTGATAGAGTGAGAGCAAGATAAATTGCTGCCACGGTAAACCAAATTTCGAACGGCATCGCCGTCTCAGAGACGATGTTGCGTGCCTGTGTTGTTAAATCAAAAATCGCCATCACGCTTACAATGGAAGAGTTTTTGATCAAAGAAACCACTTCATTGGTCAATGGCGGTAATGTGCGCTGTAAAACCTGAGGCAAAATCACGTCTTTGTATGTGTAAAACGGTGATAACCCGAGTGTTTGTGCTGCTTCGAATTGCCCTTTAGGAATACTGTTTAAACCTGCGCGGAATATTTCCGCAGTGTAGGCACCTTGGAAAAGGGACAATGCCAAAACGGCGGTGTTGAATCGGTCCAAACCAATCACGGGGCCAAACACGAAGTAGAGCAAATAGATTTGCACCAACAACGGCGTGTTACGTATTACCTCGACATAAGTGGTGCCAATAACATTGCCGACTTTCGAATCGCTAAGCCTTAGTAACGCGGTGAGCAACCCCAACACTAAGGTGAAGAATAGACTAATAGTCGAGATGTTAAGCGTGACCAATAACCCATCGATAAGTTCTGCTGGCCACCATTCGCCATCTTCATAAAAAGCGATGTAATTAGGTACGCGTTCCCATTGCCATTGATAGCCCATAGCATCGGCTCCAGAGTCCAACACCCACACAATCGCGATGAAGAGGAGCGTCATTTGCAGTAAAGCTTGAAACACAGGTTTGATTACGCGAACTATCATCAGTAACTTAAAATTTGGTTCAAAAATGCTTGGGTTCGTGGATGCTGTGGTGTTTCAAATAAGGCGATCGGTGAGTTCATTTCCACGATTTGGCCTTCATCCATAAATACCACGCGGTTCGCTACTTTTTTGGCAAATCCCATTTCGTGCGTGACGCAAATCATCGTCATTCCACTTTGAGCCAGTTCAACCATAACATCCAACACTTCGTTGATCATTTCCGGGTCAAGCGCCGAAGTCGGTTCGTCAAAAAGGAGTAAGTCCGGTTCCATACATAAGGAACGGGCAATCGCGACGCGCTGCTGCTGACCGCCGGAAAGCTGGATGGGGTATTTGCTCGCTTGTTCTTCAATATTGACGCGCTTGAGGTAATGTCGTGCGCGTTTTTCAGCTTCTTGTTTTGACAATTTGAGTGTGCGAATCGGCGCTAAGGTAAGGTTTTCCAGTACAGTCAAATGAGGAAAAAGGTGGAAGTGCTGGAACACCATGCCGATTTTACCGGGCTTGAGAGATTTTGCATGAGAAGGCTGGTCGAACACGTAAAGTTGGCCTTCTTGAATCGATTCAAGATGGTTGATGCAACGAATGAGTGTTGATTTCCCTGAACCTGAAGGGCCACACACAACGACGATCTCGCCAGAATGTACGGAGAAGTTGATATCTTTTAGAGCGTGGTAATCGCCATACCACTTGTTTACGTTGCTAAATTCGACGACGGGAGTGTTCTCTTTCAAAGGGGCACGCTTTTAGGGATAACAATCGCTCTACAATAACAAGTTGTGAATGCGATTTCATTAAGTTAACGCTCATATTCCAAGAGTCAGCGAATGGTTGGTTATATCGTGCGCAATAAAAAGGACCTGCCATTTGGCAGGTCAAGTCCCTGTGGAGCAAGTTATGGGGGAGACATTCAAGGTCGAGCTTGAATAAGGGGGAGGTAAACCTAAGCTGCGATTTCTTCCGCTGGCTTCATGTGAGAAGACACATTCAAGCTCAGCAAGCGACACGCGTTGATTTCACCCATGCCTTCGATGGAGTCGAGTTGGGTCATCAAAATGGAGGAAATATGTGCTTCGTTGGCCTTTTGACGTAAGCATTCCACTAACTGTGGCGCGAGATCGACGTGGCTTTCTGCTGCTTTGAAATACAAAGGTTCAACACCGCGTAGAATAGTCATTTGTGCAAGCAAGGCTGGGTTGTCGCTTAGGGCCCAAATCTTAGTTTTACTTTGGCAGCGAGACATCAACAGGGGTGTTTCACCATGTTGGGTTAAAATCGCAACGCCAAGGTCTTGATGAACGCGAGATGCTGAAATCATTGATGAAAGCGCGAAACTTTTGCCTGGGTTAGAACATAAGTGTTGCAGAGTATCCCAGCAGTCATGGTTGCATTCCAACTCGTGCTCTGCACCTTGTGCGATGCGAACCATGGCTTCGACCGCTTCGATTGGGTATTTGCCCGCCGCCGATTCCGCCGACAGCATTACGGCGTCTGTTCCGTCGATAATCGCGTTTGCCACGTCTAACACTTCAGCGCGAGTTGGGAGAGGATTCTCGATCATCGATTCCAACATCTGGGTCGCGGTAATGACCGGCTTACCCCAATGTTTAGAACGATTGATCAATGATTTTTGCACCATTGGCAGTCGTGCGTCGCCAATCTCTACGCCTAAATCGCCGCGAGCGACCATAATGATGTCAGATGCTTTAATGACATCATCCATCGCTTCTTTGGTTTCAACCACTTCTGCGCGTTCTACCTTCGCGACAATCTTGGCGTGACAACCTGCTTTTTGCGCCAAGCTGCGAGCGTATTCGATATCTTGTGCATTGCGCGGGAAAGAAATGGCAAGGAAGTCGGCTCGAAGTTTAGCTGCGGTGTCGATGTCTTGAATGTCTTTCGCGGTAAGAGCCGGAGCGGAAAGACCGCCACCTAACAAATTAATGCCTTTACGGTTAGACAATTTACCGCTGTTCAATACTGTGGTTTTAATCCACTGCTCGTCACGGTGTACTTGGCTTACTTTTAGCTGAATGCGGCCATCATCTAGCAGCAGAATATCGCCTTCGTTCACGTCTTGAATCAGCTCTGGGTAATCAAGCCCAACCATTTCTTGGGTTCCAGATTGTGCGTCAAGTGTGCCGCTCAGCGTGAATACGTCGCCTTGATTGAGTAGAACTGCGCCATTTTCGAAACAAGAAATACGAATCTTAGGACCTTGTAAATCGACTAACACACCAACATAAGTATCGAGTTCGGCCGCAATTTCACGAACTAAATTCGCGCGGGCAATGTGTTCTTGCGCCGTTCCGTGAGAAAAGTTGAGTCTGACTACGTTCGCGCCTGCTCGAATCAACTTAGTTAGTGTTTCGCGGCTTTCACTTGCTGGGCCTAGCGTAGCCACAATTTTGGTTTTACACATTTGTCACCTCAATCGACACTTAAAAAGGAAAATAGAAATAGGGGGGGGATTTTCTATCAATCTCGTAAGCACTCTTTGCAAAAGAACTTAAGACATTGGGGAAGTAAGCGGGAGTTGCCTCCCGCTTTAGTCAGGATTAGTGACTAGGGCGAGCTTCTAGCTCTTTTTCTTCAACTGGGTCGATATCAACCACTTTCTTCGCATTCCAAACTGTTAGAGCAAGAAGTAGAGAAATCACACCAGCAGCCAGCCAGAAATATTGCGCTTGAGAGAAGTCGTATTTAGTTACGCCATCAACCTCTGTGATTTTGATTAGAGAAGCTGACGCTAACTCTTGACCAGAAGCGGCGATGTAAGAGAACAGACCGATGAAGCCTTTCACTGCGCCAACTGCGTTCTTAGGCATCAAGTCACAAGCAGTTAGACCTGCAAGGAACACAACCAGACCACCGATAGCGAAACCGATCATACCTAGTGCTACTGCGTCAACGATGCGGTTATCTGGGCCGAAGAACATCAAGCACATGCCACCGATGTTCGCCAATCCGTAAAGTAGAGTCGGGATATGGCGGTTAGAGTTGAACACCTTGTCAGAGATGATGCCTGATAGGATTGCACCTGCTAGACCCGCGATAGGGTATGTAGACATTGCGAAGCCAGCGTCAATCAGTGAGTAACCTTTTGCTTCTTGTAGGTAAAGCACTGCCCAAGAAGACATCGCGTAGCGAGAGATGTACATCGCTGCACACGCTGCTGCAATTAGCCAAACGGTTGGTTGCTTCAGGATGAACATTTGAGCGCGACGAGTTGCTTGCGGATCGTTCTTTTTCTTGATCTCAGGTTCTTCGTCGAATGCTGTTGCTGAATCTGGCAAACCGTAAGTTTGTGGACGGTCCTTTAGGATGAAGAACATACAAATCGCTGCTGCAATCGCTGCAATACCCGCACCGATGAAACCTGCACGCCAACCGAAGTAGCTCACTAGAGACGCCGTTAGGATCCAAGTGATACCTTCACCGATGTTACGTGAGCCACCCCAGATAGAGTAACGGCTACCACGTTGCTTTGGTGAGAACCATTGGAACAGAGACACACAAGACGGTGCTGAACCAACAGATTGGAACCAGCCGTTTAGACCCCAAAGCAGAACAAAGAAGAATGCCGTGGTGTTCAAACCCATGAATACTGCGGTGATACCAGACAGTAGTAGAGAGAACGACATAAATCGGCCAATGTTGGCATAGTCAGAAAGGAAGCCGTTCGAGAACTTACCAAAAGCGTAAGTGAAGAAGAAAGCCGAACCCATGATACCGAGTTCTTCGATGGTTACGATGCCTGCATCCAGCATTGGTTTTTTAACAACACCTAAACTCATACGAACTACGTAGAAGACGGCGTAACCGAAAACCAAGCCTAAAAATACATGCCATTGGTAGCGTTTGAAACGCGCTTGCATTTCCTCTTTCGAGCCATCTGAAAGAGGGAGGTCAGGGCGTGTTTTAAAGAAATTAAACATCTTGCACTCCAAGTTTTAATCACAAATGTTTTGTTGCAGGGCTATCTTGAAGTGACAGATTGCACAGTACAAAGGCATGAATTTGAGACAGAATTGACCCATATTGATATTTAGGTTGAGTCAAAAACGGGAATTTAGAACGTTAGGCTGACACTTGTTACTGATAGAATATGCTTAGTTCTGGTTGAAGTGCGTCAATAGTGACTCAAACATACTCTGTAAGATTTTTTGACAATCTTTCATAGATTTGAGTTACCGCACACTATTTAGGGTTTTTGGTTAATTTGATGGCTGATTTCAAGCAATTTGGGCGTCGTTTACTTCTTGGTGCGGCGCTTTATGCACCACTCACAATGGCAGCAGAAAAAGAGTTGGTGATACTCACGACCTTCTCTCAAGCACCAATCACTGCTTTGGTGGATGACTTTACGCAGCACTACCCTGATGCTGAAGTCCGAGTGGTTCACCGACGCACTCAATCAAGTCTGCAATTGCTCAGCAAAAGCTACATGAAGGATATCGACTTGGTGTTGAGCTCGTCGCCGTTTCTGATGCAAGAGCTGTCTAATGAACATCGTTTGGCTGATATGTCGGCGCGTGTGCAAGTGCCGAAATGGTTGTCGCCTTATCTATTACCTAATAACGATCAAGTCGTGGCGTTTGGATACTCAGGTGCCGGGATTGTTTGGAACAAAGATTATTTGGCCGCGAACCATTTACCAGAACCGAAGCGTTTTCAAGATCTGACCAATCCGCTGTACTTTGGTCACGTCACTATGAGTACGCCAAGCCGATCCGGAACCACGCAATTGATGGTCGAGAGTGTGCTTAGTCAATATGGTTGGCAAGAGGGCTGGCGGATTTTACTCAATGTGGGAGCGAACCTCGCGACGATCTCTTCTCGCAGTTTTGGAGTGGCGGATTACATCGCCAAAGGTAAGTTTGGTATTGGGCCGACGATCGACAGCTACGCACTGATTGCGCAACGCAAGTTCGACTACGTTGGCTTTGCTTATGACCAAGACTTTACGCTGATGCCTACCTATATTGCACAAATCAATCGGGGTAAGAGTGATAAGTTGGCAGAGTCCTTTATTGCTCATTTGCTTTCGAAAGAAGTACAAGAGCAGATGGAAAGCAGCACCTTCTCCAAAACAGCGCTTGACGATACGGCTCGATACGGTGGAGAAAATCCCGTTCTCGACCTAGAACAGGTAATGCCACGTGAAGCGTTAATCAACTTGATTTTTGATACCGCGATCACCAAGCGTCTTCCGGAGCTTCAAGATGCTTGGCTCTCGCTCATTAAATTGAATCGACTCGCCGACGGAAAACCAGAGAAACAACGTTCGCTACAAGCCATTGAAAAACAACTGTTTGAATTGCCACTGAGCAAAGCGCAAGTAACCGAAATTGCGCAAAAGCTGTCGACCATGGATAAAGATTCCGAAGTTGGCATGACGCACTACCAAGCATTATTGGCAGAGTTTTCCCATGAATTGGGGCGTGCGATGTCGGAAAAATTGGACAACGTAAATCAGCAATTGGCTCAATGGCGAGGGAAAGAGAAGTAGTGTTATACCCGAAATACAAAACCATCGGTGCACGCTTAATTGCCGCTTTTGCTTGCAGCACGCTCTTGCTTACCGTGGTGTGTTTGGTCGCTTGGGCGACATGGAACAGCTTGGATAATCAGGTGCGCCTTTTGTTGGAAGATAGCGTACCTAAATATAACGCCAGCTATTTTCTCGAAAGTAAAACCAGTGAAATTAACCGCCGCGTAGAAGCGCTGCAAGCGGTAGACAACAAAGTACAGCTGACTGAACAAGCCATGCAGGTCAACGAGCAATTGGCTTCGATTTCGACAGTTCTGAAAAGCAATAAGATGAGCTCGGAGTTTTATCAATTGCTCGAATCGGAAGCTGGCCTTGCCTCGCTACTGGAAAAGTACGTGGATATGATTTCAACTCGCATCGATCAAACTCGCCGCGTCGACCAACTGATGGAGCAGATTAACTGGCTTCACCAAGATATTCGCTCTGAGCTCAAACCGGTTCGACAAGAAGTGCATTGGCAGATTGAGCGGGTAAACGACTCGAAAGAAATTCAAAACTTGCTGGTGCAATTGAGTACTTTGCAGCGGGTAATCGATATTGAATCGGCGGTGTACGACATGGCGATTGATGTTGCTGGCGCATCAATGCCGGAGCAGGTCGACAATGGGATGAAGGTGATTCACTTTCGCTTGATGGATCTGCAAGAAAGCAGCACAACCTTAATGAATCAGCCAACCTCAATCGCTTACAAACAGTTATTGCAAGAACTTGTGGTTGTGTTGAGTCCAGAAGGCGCGTTCGATAAACAATTGATGTCATTAGTGACGCTGAACGGCGACATTCAGAAAATACAAGAGCAAATCGCGCTCAGCATGGAAGCCATTCATCAACAAATCGGTGAACTGGTTTCCACTGCGGACCAAACGTTCAAACAGGTGAAGAGTGAAACCGCCGAGCGTGTGTCTTACGGCAACCACGTTTTGATCGTCTGCTTTAGTTTGTCGATCATGACGAGCATGTTCTTGACGTATTACTTCATCAACCGCCGCATTGTGGCACGTTTGATAGGGTTAGGTGACAGTATTGATGCCATCATCAAAAACGACCTGAGCCATCCGGTTGTGGTGGACGGCAATGATGAGATTGGACGATTGAGTGAAAAGCTCATCGAGTATGGTGAAAAGGTACAGGAAATTCAGCGGACTAACGCTTTGAGCCTAATCAACAACACTACGGCGAGTTTGATTACCAGTGACCTCAATGGCGTAGTGGAATCAGCAAACTTAAGCGCGCGTAAGTTGTTGAAACTTGGTGAGGTTAACGAAAGTTATCCGATTTGGGAGTACTTCCCAGAGAGCTGTCGAGATCAACTAAAAAAGGTATTCGATGGTTCTCATTTGTGGATTGAACTCGGCAAAATTCATGTGACATTGTCACTTGGAGACGAGAAGCCAAAGTATGTGCGTTTCGATATTCGTCCTTTCGCGCATGGTGCTGAATATAAATTGATCATGACCATTACGGATGTCACTCATCAAGAAATGACCACGCGTACCTTGGAAAGTCGGGTGTTAGAAAAAACGCAAGATTTGCTACTGAAAAACCAACAGTTAGAAAACGAAATCGAAGAGCGTATTCGCACCGAAGACAATCTTAAAAAGACGCAAGATGAGTTGATTCAAGCTGCAAAAATGGCGGTTGTAGGGCAAACCATGACCAGTTTGGCGCATGAGCTTAATCAGCCATTAAACGCAATGTCGACGTATTTATACAGCGCGAGAATGTTCCTTGAACAGGAATCTCCAGAAAAGGTTGGTGAATCCATTACCCACATCGAAGGTTTGGCAACTCGGATGAGTAAGATCATCAACAGTTTGCGCCAATTCGCTCGCAAGCCAGAAGGTGAAAGAGAAGTGAAGTCTGTAAGTGTTCATGAGGTGGCGGAGCAAGCATCCACCATTGTGAACACGCGAGCGAAGCGTCAACAGATCAGCATAGAAAACCAGTTACCTGATGATGTAAAAGTGCAAGGCGACATGTTGGCGCTAGAACAGGTCTTCATTAACGTCTTAGTAAACAGTTGTGATGCGTTGATGGAAAGCACAAGGGACGAACAAAAACGGATTCAAATGGCGCTGGTGGAACGCACCAATCAAACCACATTGATTGCGATTAGTGACAACGGCATTGGGTTTGGTGAAGAGATTGTGCAGCGGATTTTTCAGCCTTTTGTGTCGACAAAAGAAGTTGGCCTAGGGCTGGGGATGAATATTTGTAAGTCATTAATAGAAAAGCATAAAGGAAGTATCTACCTCGCTTCCTCATTAGAAAAAGGTGCGATGGTTGTGTTGGAGTTACCTAATGAGCAATAACCCATATTCAGTATTATTGGTCGATGATGATCAGGATGTTTTGGATTCTTATTCGTACTTGATGAACATATCATCAATCAAGTCAAAGGCCATTAACGACCCAACACAAGCGCTGCAATACGTTTCTCCAGAGTGGGCGGGCGTTGTTATTCTCGATATGTACATGCCGCAAATGCATGGATTAGAACTGCTTCGGATGATCAAAAACGTCGATGAGCGAATCCCTGTCATTGTGATCACTGGGCACGGCGATATTCCAATGGCGGTTGATGCAGTAAAGCAGGGCGCATGTGAGTTTTTAGAAAAACCGATCAATCCTGCGGAGCTTTTAACACTAGTAAAACAGCAGCTTGAAACTCGAAGCAGCCAGGTGGAATTGCAACTACAGGCGGAGAAATCTATTTCGTGCTCATTAATTGGTAAGTCTGCGCATATGGAGCAGATCCGCAAGCTTGTTGCCCAATACGCGTTACTGGACACGCACGTGGTGGTTTATGGTGAGTCGGGCACTGGGCGTCACAGCGTCGCGGGGTTAATTAAAGACATGATGTCTAAGAGTGAAGAAACGGAGTATGGCTCTTTTGCTCTCAGTGCAACCACAACAATGGATAGCATTGATGATGCCATCGACAAACAGCAGTCGTGTTTACTTGTGTTAGAGAACTTACCTGAACTACCTGAAGAGGGACAACGGCATCTGGCTCAATTATTACTGGCGCGAGAACGTTGTGGGAAAAAGAATCTGCGTGTTGTAACGATTTTTGACTCAGAACCGGAAGAGTACATCACCAAAAATCAATTGCTGCCGGAACTGTACTATCTACTCAACCAAGGCGTGGTTCACGTACCGCCATTGCGTCAGCGCCCTGACGACATCGTGACGATATTTCATTACTTCTTAAAACTGAGTTGTAAGAAATTAGGCAAAACATTGCCAAATGTCGACTCTAGCTATCTCGCGCTACTGAGAGGTTATCCGTGGCCGGGCAACATCCGTGAGCTAAGAAACATCGCTGAGTTATACGCAATCGGAATTGTTAAGTTAACGGGTAAAGAGCGCATCTACTCACAAAATGAGATTCAGCTTCCATTGGATGATTTGGTGGACGATTTTGAAAAGCAGCTCATAGAAGATGCGCTGTTTTTGCACTCCGGGCGAATTACGGATGCGGCAAACCATCTGCAAATACCACGTAAAAAGCTGTATTTGAGAATGAAAAAGCACGGAATTGAAAAGGGCAATTATAAGTCGCGATAACAACAAAGCGTTTGAGGTCTACATCAGTAAGCTCAAACGCTTTTTTCATCAAAATTCAGAGTGACGAACAACCATCTGCGGTATAGAAAATTAACTGATCACCGTGAGATACGGATAACGAATCACGATGGCAATTACGGACATCGCCATTAAAGTTTGCGCGGAATAGTACGTGACCATCACCACTTGCCGAGAAAATACCGAGTAACCACCAAAGCGCTCAAAAGCCAGCACCGTGCCGGAAATGATGAAGATAAAGCTTCCTAACACCGCAAACGAAGACGACTGCGTTTTCCCACTTAGATAATACTCAATGGCCATCCAACACATGGTCATCAAAACCCAAATGTAGATCGCGACAGGGATTCTTTCTTTGCCGAGGTCAGGTCGAAACAGCCAGTAAAAGCAAATGCCGAGCCCAAACAAAGCAATAGGAAGCCAAGGAGTGAAATGCCATGCCGACATTAAGCTAAAGCCATAACTGTAGGACAAATGAGCAGAGCAAAATAGGCTTAGACCAATGATGAACTTATCTCGCGGTAACATTAGTAGTAAATCACCGAGTAGTGACAACGATAAACCCACTAATATCCACTGAGTGTAAGGAAGTTGACTCGCGGGAGAATTAAGCAAAATGCCAATCATCACAAGTACAGGCAATGGCTTTGATACGTAAAATAGCCATTTCGGCCCTTTACGGACACTTATGATGTGTATGAATGCTAATACAACGACAACTAGCCACATATATAAAGAACTCTCGAACAGACAAACGTGAGTAGCGTAGTGCTACTCTAAACAAAAAGATCTAACAAATGCGTAAGTTAGACCTTTGATTTCAATTTTATTTTTTGTGTATGTAAAGCTAAACGGTCGCCACTTTACTGACCAACGCGAACACTTAATTTTGTGCATTAATTGTTGTTTTTAGAATGCCCAATATTTGAACGCGTTGAAGCTTACAAAATAGCATAAAAAAACGGTATTGTGACCGTTAAGTCACAATACCGTTAAACCCTAGAAAGGGCAGTGAACAGTTGTTGCTGTTATGAGACGGCTAATTCTAAAATTTCACGGCTGCGTTCAAGAGTAATCGCTTGGTTTTCACCCAGAACCGTCATTCCGTGTTTGTTGAGTTGGTCAATGATAGCGTCGATCGCTTGCTCGCGGCTTTCACCGTAGTTGTCTAGTTGAGTTGCTACACCAAGTTGGTGGTAGAACGCTTCGATGGCTTCGATAGTACGTTCTGCAAGATCATCACCAGACTCCAAACCAAATACATTACGACCCATTTGCTCAAGCTTTGCGCGCTTAAATTGCATCTGGTTACGCAGCAGTGATGGTTGGATGATGGCAAGAGAACGTGCGTGATCAACGCCCCAAAGAGCAGTCAGCTCGTGACCGATCATGTGCGTTGCCCAATCGTGAGGAACGCCGCTACCAATCAAACCATTCAATGCTTGGTTTGCAGACCACATGAGGTTTGCGCGCCATTGGTCGTCATCGCGCTCTGCGAACTGTTCGCCAAGCGTTTTTAGAGTTTTTAGCAAGGTTTCTGCGTAACCGTCTTGTACCATCGCTCCAGTAGGCAGTGTAATGTATTGCTCACAAACGTGTACCCAAGCATCCACAATTCCGTTAATAAGCTGACGTTCAGGCAGCGTTTTCATTACATCTGGATCTAACACTGCAAACTTAGGCTGTACAGCAGGAGACATGAACGGCAGTTTGTCTTGAGTTTCTGCTTTTGTAATCACTGCACCCATGTTGGATTCTGAACCAGTTGCAGGTAGCGTTAGGATAGCCGCAAGCGGTGTTGCTTCTGTAACTTGATGCTTACCGATCATAATGTCCCAGCCGTCACCATCGTACTTTGATGCTGCCGCAACGTATTTAGAACCGTCGATAACCGAACCACCACCAACAGCAAGAATAAAGTCGATGTTTTGATCTTTTACGATAGCGACCGCTTTATCCAATGTTTCTTTTGTTGGGTTTGGCTCTACACCAGAAAACTCAGACCATTCGTGGCCAGTGAGCGCTTCTGCTACTTGGTCGTATACGCCGTTCTTTTTGATTGAGCCACCACCGTAAATCACCAAGACCTTTTGATCCGCTGGGATCGCGTCTTTGATTGCTGCGATTTGTTGTTGGCCAAAGAAAATTTTGGTTGGGTTGACATAAGAAAAGTTCATTGCAGACCTCTTGTTTCCAGTTGAGGAGATTGAATACGTGCATATTAGTACGACTTTTTGTCGTGTTGTAGGTCGATTTCTGTAAATTACTTGCCTATTTCTACAAAGTTGTTGTTATAGCGCTGGAATCGGAAATAGAAGAGAAAGTATAGTGAGCAAAATGACAACAGAGCGTAGACCGATTGACGGTTTATGGAGCATTACATGAACACATTAGCCGAAACCATGCAGCGGTATGTTGAAAAGCATGATCTGCACAATTTAGAAGGCATCAAGCAAACTGCTATCGAAGGCGTTTGGTTTTATCGCAGTAGCAAAGGCAATAACCGTCAACCATTTGTGTATCAATCAGGGATCATTGTGCTTGGCCAAGGGCATAAATACATCCATATAGGGCAAACGCCAGTTCAGTATGGTCCGGATGACTATTTGGTGGTGGGTGTACCTATGCCTCTAGAGTGTGAAGCATTTGCCACCAACAATGAGCCTTTGCTCGGTATTTCTATCGACATCTCGCCAACGTTGCTGCACAAACTTGTGAAAAAGCTCGAAGCACAGAAATTCAGTAATATCTGCGAAGATTCTAAACGTTGTGGCCTCAAATCGGTTCGAATGAACGACGCCATGCTCGATGCTTGCAAGCGATTAATGAAGGCGCTTTGCAACGATTTGGATGTGGCGATATTGGGCGAGTCCTTACTAGAAGAAATTGTCTATCGAACGCTTGTAAGTAAAGAAGGGTACGTGTTGTTTGAATTGGCTCACCAAGAAGGCTCCTACGCGAGAGTTGCAAAAGCACTCAATCGAGTTCATGCCGAATATCATGAGCAATTGAATGTCCAAACATTGGCGGAAGAGGCCAACATGAGTATCTCGGCATTTCATCAGGCGTTTCGGAGCGTAACCTTAGAATCACCTTTGCAATACATCAAAAAAGTACGTCTCAATAAAGCGAGAGATTTGATTCAACTCGAAGGGAAACGGGTCAACGATGCTGCTCGACTTGTAGGCTACAGCAGCCCATCACAGTTTAGTCGCGAGTACAAGCGACATTTCAATGAAACACCAAGGTCAACAAAGGCATAGTGATCTTTATTTCAAAATGACGACTTTTTTCGCCTTTTTTATTAATTTGCGAGTCACTTATTTATTCGAATTATAAAATTAGTTGCTGGTGCCAAATAATAGGTATTTTGTTGCAACCATTTAGTGGATTCTTGAGAGGTGGTGTTGAAAACTCGCAAATACATAGTGTGAAATTTCCAACTTGTACTTAAGTTATTTTACGTCGAAATAAAAGTAAGAACGTGTTGTTTCAAACACGTTTAATATTGTTTTAACAATAACTTAAGGAAGAGCGATTATGCACCTTAAAAACGGGAAAGCAGTGAAAAGTGTCTTTACGCTAAGTACGCTGACTGCATCTTGTCTATTGGCCTTCAACAGCTACGCAGCGGTTGATTGTGCCCCTCTAGAAGTTTGGGATTCGTCAAAAGTTTATAATGGCGGCGACCAAGTTCAGCACGAAGGTAACGCATACAAAGCGCGTTACTGGACGCAAAACAATAACCCTGCACAAGCTGGCCAGTGGGGCGAGTGGGAATCTCTTGGTGCTTGTGATGGAACAGGTCCTGTTGATCCACCACAAAATGAAATCCCGACGGTGACTCTAACCGCTCCTTCTGCGTCGGCATCTATCACCGCTGGTGAAGTGGTTAACCTCGCCGCAGATGCGGCAGACACTGATGGCACAATTAGCAAAGTTGAATTCTTTGTTGATGGTGCTTTAGTTGGTCAGTCTACTTCGGCTCCTTTCACTGCATCTTGGACTGCAACTGAAGGCGTACACGAGTTTTCAACTAAATCTTATGATGACGCTGGTGCGGTAAGTACTGCAAGTTCAGTAACGCTTACGATTGCTTCAGCTCAACTAGGTAATGAAGCGCCTACAGTGGATGTTGCGCTTTCAGCTACTTCAATCGAGCTAGGCGGTACTGTTACGCTTACTGCTAACGCGGCAGACGCGGATGGTAGCGTTGCTAAAGTTGACTTCTACGTTGCTGGCGCATTAGCTGGCACAGCAACAGCTGCCCCTTACACACTAGACGTAACGCCTTCAAAAGCGGGCGCTCTAGCGGTATACGCGAAAGCGACAGATAACGCAGGTGCAAGCACAGACTCTGCAATTGCTACGTTAACTGTAAATGGTGGCGCAGTGGCGTCTAACTGTCGTCCTGACGGTCTTTACCAAACCACAGGCGTAGACGTACCTTACTGTTCAATCTACGACGAAGAAGGTCGTGAGAAAATGGGTGCGGATCACCCACGTCGTGTCATCGGCTACTTCACGAGCTGGCGCGCAGATGATGACCCACAATCGACTTACCTTGTTAAAGACATTCCTTGGGAACAGCTAACTCACATCAACTACGCGTTTGTGAGCATTGGTTCTGACGGTAAAGTGAACGTTGGCGATGTTAATGATCCAAACAACGCTGCAACTGGCAAAACATGGCCTGGTGTTGAAGTCGATCCTACGCTTGGTTTCAAAGGTCACTTTGGTGCACTAGCAACTTACAAGCAAAAACACGATGTTAAGACGCTAATCTCGATTGGTGGTTGGGCTGAAACTGGCGGTCACTTCGATGCAAATGGCGATCGTGTTGCTGATGGTGGCTTCTACACAATGACGACCAATGCTGATGGTTCTATCAACCATGCTGGTATTGAGAAGTTCGCAGCTTCTGCAGTTGAAATGATGCGTAAGTACAAGTTCGATGGTCTGGATATCGACTACGAATACCCAACATCAATGGCTGGTGCTGGTAACCCTTACGATAAAGACTTCATGGAACCACGTCGTCAGTACCTATGGGCTTCTTACCAAGAGCTGATGAAAGTACTTCGTGAAAAACTAGATGCAGCTTCTGCTCAAGATGGTACGCATTATATGCTGACTATCGCAGCGCCATCATCTGGTTACCTGCTACGCGGTATGGAAACCTTCGATGTAACTAAGTACTTAGACTACGTAAACATCATGTCTTACGACTTGCACGGTGCTTGGAACGATCACGTTGGCCACAACGCGGCATTATTCGATACAGGCAAAGACTCTGAGCTAGCACAGTGGAACGTATACGGCACAGCAGCTTATGGCGGTATTGGTTACTTGAATACTGACTGGGCTTACCATTACTTCCGTGGTTCTATGCCAGCAGGCCGTATCAACATCGGTGTTCCTTATTACACCCGTGGTTGGCAAGGCGTAACTGGTGGTGACAATGGTCTTTGGGGCCGAGCAGCGCTACCTAACCAAGCTGAGTGTCAACCAGGCACAGGTGAAGGTGAGAAGAACAACTGTGGTAACGGTGCTATCGGCATCGACAACATGTGGCACGATTTAGATCCACAAGGTCGTGAAATGGGTGCAGGCTCGAACCCAATGTGGCACGCGAAGAACCTAGAGAAAGGCATTTGGGGTTCTTACGCTCAAGCTTACGGTCTAGATCCAGTGAACGATCCTTCTGACAAATTGGTTGGTACGTACACTCGTAACTACGACAGTGTTGCTGTAGCTCCTTGGTTGTGGAACGCAGAGAAGGGCGTATTCCTATCTACAGAAGATAAAGCTTCTATCGAAGTGAAAGCGGACTACGTTATCGATAAAGAAATCGGCGGTATCATGTTCTGGGAACTAGCAGGTGACTACAACTGTTACGTACTAGATGCAAATGGCAACCGTACTGCTATCGATGCAACTGAGCAAGCGTGTGCTGCGGGTAATGGTGAATACCACATGGGTAACACTATGACCAAAGCTATCTACGACAAGTTTAAGTCTGCAACGCCTTACGGTAACAAAGTAGCGACTGGTCCAACACCAACTGAAGCTGTAGATATTACTGTTAGTGTTGGCGGCTTCAAAGTTGGCGACCAAAACTACCCAATTAACCCTAAGATCACATTTACGAACAACACAGGTCAAGCGATCCCTGGCGGTACTGAATTCCAATTCGATATCCCAGTATCTGCGCCGGACAACGCGAAAGACCAATCTGGTGGCGGTTTGAAAGTGATTGCTTCTGGACATACTCGTGCAAACAACATCGGTGGTTTGGATGGTGTAATGCACCGCGTATCGTTCTCTCTACCAGCATGGAAAGATCTGCCAGCAGGCGGTACTTACGAGCTTGATATGGTTTACTACCTACCAATCTCTGGTCCTGCGAACTACTCAGTGATTTCTGGTGGTAAAGAATTTGCGTTCAAGTTTGAGCAACCAGATCTACCAATCGGAGACCTAAACGCGGGTACTGGCGGCGGCGGTACAACTGAACCTGGTTCTTGTGATACTGCTGGTTTGGTAACATACCCAAATCTGCCACAAACTGACTGGGCAGGTAACCCAAGCCACGCAAACCAAGGCGACAAAGTCATCCACAATGGTGTGGTTTACCAAGCAAACTGGTGGACGGCTTCTGAACCAGGTAGCGATGGTAGCTGGGCTACAGTATGTAACATCTAATCATTATTGATTAACTGTTATTACCTAACTTTCATAGGTACTTAAACAAAAGCGCACGGTAATTATCGTGCGCTTTTTCGTTTATGTTGTCGTTTGAATTGAGGACTTTCAGAACTGGTAGCTCTCCGGTATAACAACAATGCCTTTTTCTGAGATTTTGAAGCGTTTGGCGTCTTCAACCTTATTGATGCCGATTTGTGTATTCGGTGGTATGCGAACGTGTTTATCGACGATGCAATTCACCAGTTGGCTGCCTTCACCGACTTCTACATCATCAAAAATGATGGAATCTACAACGGTCGCGCTGTCTTGAATGCGCACATTTGATGAAATGATCGAGTGCTGGACTGAGCCACCTGAGTTGATAACACCGGTAGCTATGATCGAGTTGATGAAAATACCTTCGTTTCCTGTTGCAGAGGAGACGGTTCTCGCTGGTGGAAATTGAGGTTCGTAAGTGCGGATCGCCCAGTTAGATTGATAAAGGTTCATCGGAGGTACTGGTTCCAGTAAATCCATATTAGCTTCATAGAAGGAGTCAATTGTCCCGACATCACGCCAGTAACAATCTTTATCGACACGACCTTTGCTGCCACAAAACTTGTAAGCGTAAACCGATTCGGTGTCGATCAATTTTGGAATAATGTCGTTGCCAAAGTCATGGCTAGACGTTTCCAGTTTCGCATCTTCGGTCAGCGCTTCTTTGAGCACATCCATATCAAAGATGTAGATCCCCATTGATGCAAGGCTCTTGGTTTTATCGTCTGGAAGAGTAGGTGGGTTTTCGGGCTTCTCGACAAAAGACTTAACCAGTCCGTTTTCAGCGATTCCCATAACTCCGAAAGCATAGGCGTCCTTTACTGGAACATCCATACAAGCGACGGTCAGCTTTGCCCCTTTCTCTTTATGCTCCTCAAGCATCGCTGCGTAATCCATACGATAGATATGGTCACCAGATAACACAACAACGTATTTTGCGTCGTTCCGCGATAGTAACCACAAGTTGTGGTAGATGGCGTCGGCGGTACCCTCATACCATGCACCACCTTTGCGCATTTGAGGCGGAACTGCCGTAATGTACTCACCAAGTTCGGGATTAAAAATCGACCAACCGTCACGAAGGTGCTTTTGTAGTGAGTGAGATTTGTATTGAGTAAGCACTAGAATTTTACGTAAACCTGAATTAAGACAATTGGTTAGCGTAAAATCGATGATTCTGTATTTACCGCCAAATGGTACCGCTGGTTTGGCCCGATCATCAGTGAGTGGGCTAAGTCGTGAGCCCATCCCGCCTGCTAAAATTACAGCGAGTGCGTCTTGCATAATATTCCCTTTCCCTTGTTCTACATGCGTCTAAACCGTGCTTAACCGGAGGAGGTGCTATACAACGCAACAATTTAGAATGACATGTGCTGGTTTGTTTGTTAGCTACTGCAAACTGTAGTACAAGAATCGCGCCATTGAATATTTCTTTAAAAATCAAACTGATGAATTTTTTGACCGAGAGTTGATGCACTATATTAGTGAATTAAAAAATAGACAGTGCATTATATTGGGGCGGTATAGAATCTGGGGATTTAAAGAGATTATTGATTTACAATGTAAAACCTATTTAAAACAGCAAGATAAAGGGAGCTGTCTAGCTCCCTTTGTGTTTGATTTCATTTAAATGATGCTCATTATGACAAACCGATGATATTACAATCTTCATCAAGGTCGAGATTCATAAACGCTGGCTTGTCAGGAAGACCGGGCATGGTCATAACGCTACCCGATAATGCGTATACGAAGCCAGCACCGGCACACAAACGCAGTTCACGAATTGGAACAGTAAAGCCAACTGGCGCGCCTTTTACTGAAGAATCGGTGGTGATAGAAAGTGGCGTTTTAGCAATACAAACAGCTAATTCGTTAAACCCTAGTTTTTCAAAATGAGCCAATTGCTGAGTTGCAAGTTCACTCATTTCAACATTTGTCGCACCATATCCAGCTTCACACACAGACATCAGCTTCTCCTGAAGGGATTGATGTTTCTGATATAGAGGTCGGAAATTCGTGGTTTTTTCGCAAGCATCAACGACATGCTGTGCTAGATCTCTCGTACCTTCACCACCTTGGGCAAAAGCAGTGCTGATAGCGACTTTAACATTTGGATCGAATGCGTGAATGAGATCTTGAAGCGCGATGAGTTCTTGTTCGCAATCTTGAGGGAACTGGTTAATCGCAACAACGGCTGGGATTCCATATTTATGGACGTTCTTGATGTGCCACTTTAAGTTTTCAAACCCGGCTACCAATGCCGCTTGGTCAGGCGAGAAAATCGAATCTGGAATTGCCATGCCAGGGCGCAAGTCGTAGTGGCCGGAGTTCGCTTTAAGGCCTCTTAACGTCGCAACAATCACCACACAGTCAGGCGCTTTGTTGGCAGCCGCTGCTTTAATATTACAGGCTTTCTCAAATCCCATGTCAGAGCCAAATCCTGCTTCAGTTACCGTGTAACGCGAAAGTTTTAACGCAATCTCATCAGCGATAATAGAAGAATTGCCATGCGCAATGTTAGCAAAAGGGCCTGCGTGGATCAGAGTAGGGACACCTTCAAGCGTTTGCATCAATGTTGGTGCAATGGCTTCTTTCAACGTTACGGCCATCGCACCCGCTACTTGTAAATCTTCTGTGGTGATAGGCTGACCGTCGAGATCATAAGCAACCACAATTTTGCCAATGCGCTGACGTAAGTCTTTAAGATTTTTTGCCAACGCAATAATGGCCATCAATTCGGATGCGGCTGAAATATCGAACCCTTCGTTACGCTCAAATCCGTTGATGGTTTTGCCTTGTTCGTTCAAACCAATTTTGACCATGCGAAGTGCACGGTCGTTGTGGTCCATCACGCGTTTCCAAGTAATGCTTTCAACGTCAATTCTTAATGCTTTTAAACCAGTTCGAGCTTCAAAGGCGTCGTATCCTTCGCGCTGCTCGTGGAATAAGCGCGCATCTAAAGCTGCAGACGCTAAGTTGTGTGCAGCCGTAACGGCGTGAATATCACCCGTCAAATGCAAATTGAGCTCTTCCATTGGCGCAACTTGGGAATATCCGCCACCTGCGGCACCACCTTTGATGCCAAAGACAGGGCCCATTGATGGCTGTCGAATACATGCCATCACGGATTGCTGTAGCTTCGCCAGCCCTTGCGCAAGGCCGATGGTTGTCACGGTTTTACCTTCACCTAGTGGAGTAGGGGTAATCGCGGTGACCAGAACCAATTTGCCGTTTTGGTTATCATTCAGGCGGGCTAAACACTTAGGGTGTACTTTGGCTTTGTATTTTCCGTGCGTATCAAATTCTTCAGGCAAAAGACCTGCTTTTTCAGCGATAACATCGATGGAAGATAACGGTGTGTTTCGGCAAATTTCAATATCAGACTGCATGGATACTCCCAAATATGGCTAACACGCGGCGTTCAACATCAAGCAATCTATGTAGACTGTATTGTTGTTGCGCAAACGTTTGCGCAAGAATAATACTGGTTAAAAATTAGGTGTAAAGAAGTTCGTGCGCCTTCGCGTGCTACATAGTAACAAAATCCACTAAATACTGCGCTAGATCAAAACAAAAAGGCCACCAAACGGTGACCTAAGTATATTTTTTGCTCTAAAGCTAACCTTCTTAGCGATCCCAGTAGGTCTCTTCTAAGCTGTCTTCGCGTTCTGGCAGAGCTCGCGATAGGCGAGGAGAGTGCTGAGTTAGCACTTCGTAGCTCACGCGGTTCGCGTATTTACAAATTTGAGAAAGTGATGAATACGTCAGACAGCGTACTTCGTGTTTCTCTGAAGTAGGCACTTCTTTCTGATGGAAAGAGTTTGCAGCCATGTCATGCAGCAGTGCAGATAGTGCAGCATCACCCGCGCCATTAGTGTTCTTAATTTCTAGAGGGCCACCAAGGTATGGACCGATGTGTGAATACACTTTCATTGGATTCACACAATCTTCTTTGCGCATTGCGCGGCTGAACTCAAACTTATTGAATTCCTCAATAGAGCTTTCAAGAATATCGTGTGTAGTTTCACGTTTCACTTTTTCGTCAGTGTAACCTGCCATATAAAGACCGTTTGGCCCGGCAGTACAAAGAACAAGATCTACCCACTCAAGTGCTTTATCCGCAGCAGCGAGTGGATCGCTTTCGCCTGTAAGCGCCGCGCCCTCTTCTTCATTCATAGCCACAACAGATACGTTTTCACGAATGTACTCTTGCCACCATTCCGCATTGCCTTCAATCACGTACTTTGTACCTAGAGTAAGAACAACAGGTACATCGTGCTTCTTGGCAAAATCAATCGCACGTTGTACTGCTTTAGGCATTGGGTCTTCTTCTTTACCGCGCATTAGGTACGAAGAAACAACAAGCGCAGAAGCTTTCTCAAATACTTCTTCAGGAATGCTTTCTGGAAGAAGTTGATTCATGTGACCTTCGTTGATCGCGAATGTACGTTCACCATCTTGAGAGATAAGGGTGTAGCAACGACCAATCGGACCATCTACCGTTTGTAGGTGGTTTAGGTTCATGCGTGAAGACGTACGGCAAAGGTAGCGGTAGGCGAAAGAACCCACTTGAATGTTCTTTGACATTACGCCAAGCAATACAGATTTGCTGTCTGCTAGAACAGAATAATTGTGCAGCGTGTTACCAATAGTATCGCCAGGGTACTGGTGTGTGATCAGCCCTTGCTCTACTAATTCTTCATACAATGCATCTGCTTTGCTCTCTTCAAGAACAAGAGAATGTCCTTTACTTAGGTTGTATTTTTCTAGAAACGCATCATCCACACGAGCTTCGATATCTACGATGGTTTGACCAACACCGACAATGGTTGGGCGGTATAGCTTAGGCGCTTGTCGAATTTGGTTGACTAATGGATCTCGAGCGTGAGTTGGGAAGTAGTGTTTAGATTTACGCTGACCAGGAAACTTCATGCTTGTTCTTGAGTGAGAAAAAAAGAGGCGGGATTGTATCACAAAAAAATGAAAATCGTGGTGTTTTATTGCAAAGAAATTTGCCCGCTGAAAAATGCAGCGGGCTGACGAATTCGTAAGCGAATTGAGCTTAATTTATCTTAGCTTAGCTTCAGTCGGTTGGATGTAAGCTTTCGTACCCCAAAGAGGTACAGTTGATAGACTGTGTTTGAAGCTGCCTGATGTCTCTTTAGTTGAGTAAGAAAGGTACATCAAGGTTTGATTTTCTGGATCATAAATACGGCGAATCTTCATCGACTTGAAGAAAACGCTCTTGGACTTTTTAAATACCACTTCACCTGATTTGCTCTTATCAATTTTAGTAATCATCTCCGGTGTAATTTCACCAGTTTGACGGCAAGAAATTGAACTGTCGCTTGGGTCCGCTAAACTGAAGTCCGCTTCGATGCTCGCTACATGACAAGTAACGCCTGGAACTTCAGGGTCTACGAGCGTATTCAGTTTTATGTCTTTCATAGTAAACATACCCAAAGACACATCACCAACCTCATCGTTGCCACAGCCAGCAAGAATGGTAACCAAACCTAAAGCAAGCAAACGTTTTTTCATTATTCCGTCCTTAATTAGAAAAATATATAGATTCAATCTATCAGACGTTGGCATCTAAAACAAAATTTGGCGCAACCTCAGGACTTTAGCTAGGTTTGTTAAGGGCTTCATGCTAATGTACCGCTTCAAAGCGAGTTCATGTTTAAGAGTTGAGTCAATGCGATATAGAAAACCCTGTTAGGTTTTCGGAATATTGGCGTGATGGCTCATATACAGCCCTCGTTTTTGACTCGCTACTACTCTGTAGCCTGAGATATTTAAGGTACTCAAATGAATGAACAGCAGTTAGCCAGCATCGAACGCAAAAATGCGTGGCTGCACGATCTCGTCGAAGTTGAATTTCCCACTCCTGAAAGCTTGAAAGGTCGCGAAACCTATTTCCAAGCAACAAATGCTCAAGAATACCAAATCGTCGCTAAAGACTCTTTGTTGGAAGGCGAAGCGAATTTGCAGGCTGATGACATTTTCCTCGTGGATTTTCATCGACTGACTATTATGTTTTCGATTCTTCAGTCTCAACGTTGGGAAGAACAGTATGACCAAGAGATGATAGTTGAATACCTTACCCAAATTATCTTAACGCCGGATTTTGAGTTGTACGTTGGTTTTAAAGATGGCAACCCGGTGGGTGCCGCCATTGCGAGTAGCTATGAAGGTAACACGCTGATTTCTGACGTGGCCGTTTCTCAATCTTTAGATAAACAACAGTTTTCAGCGGATATTGCGAAAAGACTTAATAGTGATCACAAATTATGTGACACAATTATAATAGAAAGTTGATCAATATCGGCTTCATTTAAAAATGAAGCGCTACTATATGCAGCATTGCATTGGTTCGGCTGGGTAAAAAATGGTTAAGCGTTTAGCGCGTTTTCTCACTCTTGTGTTATACATAGGCACGGTTGCCGTACAAGCAGAGGAAACAAATTGGGAGCTCAAACGAGTTCTCGTGCTTCACTCCTATGATCCGTCTTATCAATGGACTAATGACATTCAGGCGGGAATCGAAAAGGGATTCAAGCAAACTGACGGCGAAGTCAAACTATCCATTGAATATTTGGACGCGAAGCGTGTTCATTCCGAAGGCTATTTGCAACAAATGGCGAGTTATCTTCGGTTTAAATATCGAGCTTATGAATTTGATGGTGTAATTATCTCTGACGACGCAGCCATGCGTTTCGTCAGAAATTATTTTCAGAACCCCAAGCGCAATGTTCCTATGGTCGCGATTGGGATTAATGATAAAGGCTCTTCTCTCGATACAGTAAGTACAAATGGCAGTGTGATTTACGAAGAAGATCGCGTGGTCGAAAACATCGCGTTGATCAATCGTTTGCGTCCCCGTATCAAAAATTTGTATTACCTTGCCGATCGCAGTGTGACCTCTGAACTGATATATCAACGCGTAAAAGCAGAGATGAACAAGTTTCCACGTATCAATTTGATTGAAATCAGAGACGCGAGCCTACAAGAGGCGGCAAATCAGCTTTCTACAGTCAGTGCTAATGATGCGGTTTTGTTGACTCACTACAATACGGAAGGGGATTCAGGGAAATATCACACCTACAGAGAAGTGGCTCGAGCTATTGGTGCAAAAAGCCGTGCCCCCGTGTTTGTGATGTGGGAACTCTATTTAGGCGAGCCGGGAATACTGGGTGGCTTTGTGAACCGCTCTGAGCAATTTGGTTATGAAGCTGCGGAGATAATGGCGAGTAAAATGGGGATGTCTCTGACGTCAGCGGCGCATGCGCTGGCTATCACTGAAGCGGTCCTGGACTATAAGGCGCTTACAAAATATGAAATCAGCCATTATGACATCCCTAAAAACGCTGAAATTCTAAATGCGCCACCACCACTGTTTAAAGTAAACCTCAAAACACTGTTGTTCACGTGCGGCATTATTGTGCTGCTTTCTCTTGTTGTTGTGATTCAGTTTATGACTATTCGCCAACGCAAAGAGATTGATAAGAAAAATAGAAAAATTGTGTTGCTTCAAAAACGAACACTAAACGTCCAAAAAGAGATGATTCACGTATTGGGTGAGGCGATTGAAAGTCGCTCTGGAGAAACTGGCCAACATGTAAAACGTGTCGCTAAACTGTCTCGTCGTTTGGCTCAACTTTGCGGATTAACGCATCGTGAAGTGGAAATGATTGAAATCATTAGCCCTATGCACGATGTCGGTAAAATCTCCGTGCCAGAATCGATTCTCGATAAGCCTGGCGCATTGACAAGTTCAGAGCGTGAAATCATGAAGCAACATACCATTAAAGGTTATGAGTTGCTGAACATGAAAGAGGGCGACATCACCAAATTAGCAGCGGTGGTTGCCCACGAACACCATGAAAAATGGGACGGTACGGGTTATCCAAATAATCTAAAAGGTGAGGACATTCATCTCTTCGCACGCATTGTCGCAATTGCTGATGTATTTGACGCATTATTAACAGAGCGTTGCTACAAACGGGCTTGGACAATTAATGAAGTCGTCGATTGGTTTAAGTTGGAACAAGGCAAACACTTTGACCCAATATTATGCCAACTGTTGCTAGATAATTTAGATGACTTCATCGAAGTTCGATACATGTATCCTGATGCATAACAAACTGAGCAAGATTACATTCGGTGATCTTGCTTAGAAAAACAGGAATTGCTTTTCCCCATTTCTACGAAATGCCAAGTCTGTCGTTTAAACAAATCTAAACTCAAATATGATTAAGCCATACATTTGTATTAAAAAATAAGTTTGATCAGCGACATCGACAAATGCGTCTAGGGGAAGGCTATGGCAATTACCAATATTAAATGCGTGATTTTTGATTGTGATGGCACGTTGGTCGACAGTGAGCGTTTATGCTGCCAAGCACTAGTGAATGTATTTAATCAACACGGTGCAGAGTTAACGATGGAAGAATGTGTTTCTCACTTTAAAGGTGGAAAACTGGCCGATATTCTTCTTGATACCAAAGAGTTGATGAACATTAATGTTCCAATTGATGTTCTTGAACCCCAATACCGAACAGAAGTTCAAAAATTGTTTGTTCGTCATTTACAACCAATGGATGGCGCTAAAAGGCTGATCCAATTCCTCGACTCTCACAATATTGAATACTGCGTCGCGTCAAATGGTCCCAAAGATAAAATTGAATACGCACTTGAGTTAACCGGTCTACTTGATGCATTCAAAGGAAAAGTATTCTCTGCGTTTGAAGCAAATAGTTGGAAACCTGAACCTGATTTGATCATGTACAGCGCGATGAGCATGGGATTTTTACCTAGCGATTGTTTGTATATCGATGATACACCCAAGGGTGTAGAAGCAGGGTTGAATGCCGGAATTAAGACGGTTCAGCTATTTAATGGTGAGGCCATTAACCGAGTCGACGATGACCGAGTTATTCGCATTCAACATTTGGATGAATTAAAAGAGCAGCTCATGGGCTGCTCTGTTTAACCGTTTAATGACGAGAATGACTTAGGTTATGAATTTGTTTAATTTTCGACTGTAAATATGGCGCTTGGTAAAGGCATTGAATGGATGAGAAATTTTTCGTGTGGAATCCACAAGCAGCACACGTGAATTTTTCACCGTTTGATGAGATTAAGTATTCATCACATTGGCAAATAGGGCAGTTTAGGTTTTCGTTGTCTTTTGTATCGTTGTAATTATTCATATTGTTTTCCAGCAGCAAATTGGAATTGGCAGGTTAAGCATAGCGGAACGCCGTCCGCTTGAACATTATTTCATCAGGTACAAGGAGAACTTGAGATTCACTTCAAAATAAACCGTTTCCCAATCGGTATTTGATCAATGCTATTTTCCTTTCACTCCTCAAATAGACTTCAAATTATTCAATAAGTTCGGTTTTATTACACCAAAGAATGAGTACGAGACAAGTACGTAGAGAAAGTGAATGCGAGTTATATTCTCGAAACAAATAAGTGAATACAAATGTAGAAAATAAAGGCTCCCAATTAGGAGCCTTTATTTGTTATTACCTTGTTATCAAGCAGTGCGGTAACGCTCTAATACTTCACCGAGTGAAACCGACGCTTTGGTTAAGTTCGCGACACCAACAGTAGACTGCTCCGCCACCTTTCGAATTGTGCTGGACTGAGTACGGATATCAGCAAGCTCAGAGGCGATATCATTCGCAACCGCACTTTGTTCCTCCGCGGAAGTGGAGATTTGAATGCTCATGTCCATCAATGAACGAGCAGAGTCCGCAATCGCTGTGACATCTTGACCAATTTCATCGATCAACTGGCTGCTTGTTTGGGCTTGCTTGACCGTTCTGCCAGTAATCGAAGCGATGTTTTGGCTTTCCGATTGCAGCTTCTCAATCATGGCTTGGATCTCTACCGTGGCTTGTTGTGTACGACTTGCCAGCGTTCGGACTTCATCGGCTACAACGGCAAAACCGCGGCCTTGTTCGCCTGCGCGAGCCGCTTCGATAGCGGCATTGAGAGCTAACAGGTTGGTCTGCTCAGAAATTGCATTAATGGTCGTGATGACATCATTAATCTGCGTAGTGTTTTCATTTAAGTTGGTGACTGATGAAGAAGCTTGCTCGATGTAGCTCGACAAGGTTTCGATCTCAGCAATAACGTGCTGTACTCGGCTACGGCTCGTTTCTATTTTTTGTGCATCTTGATCCGATTGCATGGTCGCTTGTTGAGAGATGCTCGAAACCTCTTTGGCAGACGCCGTCATTTCTTCCATTGCGGTTGCGACAGAATCAAGTGTTTGGTACTGGTGCGTAATCTGTGTTTCGCTCAGTTTCATGTCTTGTTCAAATGCAGACGACGTTTCACTTAGCGTATTGGCGTTTTCTTTTACGCTATTGACCAGTTCGCTTAATGTATCCATCGACTTATCTAGTGCGCAGCCAATGGTGCCAAACTCGTCACGGCCAGGGTGAAAGCCCAATCGAGAAGTTAAGTCACCGTCACCAATTTTCTCTGTTGTGGTGTATAGCACCCACAAAGCGCCTCCGATGAATGTCGCTACCCAATAGCAAAATACTGCAAACGGCAAAACCCATAGAAAACTAAGAAGGAAAGAGGTAAAGGCGTCGGAGCGCAGGGCGTTGTATTGATTGCCAGCGTGCTCGGTCAATCGAACAAGCTCACCCGCAGAGGTTGTGCCATAAACCGTGGTAACACCATCTGCAAACAAGCTTTTTTGTTGATGGTTAGCTTTTGAGATACCAGTAATTTGATAGATATCTGTGGGATTAGCTTCGATGATGCCATCTAGTTTTGCTTGCACGTTGGCGATAGATTGTTGCTCGAACTGATGCAAATCATTTAGGTATCGGCTTCCTGCTACCGAAGTGAGTGCCACCAGAAATAGGAGGAAAATAACCCACATTTTGTCGTTGATAGACATCTTAATAAATAGTCGGTCTATCGTTCTAAACTCAACTTCTCTCATTGATTACTCCATTAGAGATAAAAGATATTGAACAAATCTATGGGTATATCGAAACAAAATATGCGATGCGAATCAGCAAAATATGTAACGAAGGGTGAGTTTATTTTACAAAATGAGATCTAGGGTCGCCTATAACAGTATGTTATGTCTTTTAATGATAGAAATGTCGATGTAATTCCAGCTATCTAAGTGAAGATGGCAGAGAAGAGTAACGACGCTGCAATCGTTTACTTATGATTATGCTCATAGGTTTTTAAATCTTTACTTTTCGCTGTCATGAATGTGTCATATAAAGTCTATAAAAAGGAGTTGCTGTCACCGAATGAAATAGGAATGGTGGCAGTAAGTTGAAACCGCAATGTTTCATAGTTTCATAAAGGAGGTCACAATGAGCGACCAATACCAAAACGACGAAAGCCTAGAGCTGCTAGATGCGCTTGAAATTGGCATTATTTTGTCGGAATACGTTGGCTCTGACAACGAAAACGAATAGTACCGTTTAGTACTCTCTTCACGTTCTTTTAGACGTTATACTAAGTTCATGAAACACCGAGCCAAGAAGGGCGAAAGACGGTAAATGAACTTTTTAGCCCACCTGCATATTGCAGATCACTGTAATAGCCATTTTATGGGAAACTTGCTTGGAGACTTCGTCAAAGGAGATCCAAGCAAGCTATACGATTCTGACATTACTAATGGCATCAAACTCCACCGCTTCGTTGACCGAATTACCGATCATCACCCTATTGTCGAAGAATGTAAGCCACATTTTAAAGGCGTAGCGAGACGCTTCGCGCCAATTGCGCTAGACATGTTTTGGGACCATTGTTTAGCCAAGCATTGGAATGATTTTCATCAAGAGTCGTTAGACGACTTTGTCGAGTTCGCATTTCAAAAAGTAGACAAAGATGTTCACGAACTGCTTCCTGCGCGTTTTATGTTATTGCATCAACGCATGTGGCGAGGCGGCTGGCTGCAATCTTATCAAGATCTCTCCAACATTGAGTTTGCACTGCATCGGATGTCTCAGCGAAGCCCGAGAATGGCAGACTTGACGACAACGTTTGAAGTGTTAGATGGTGAATACGCAGCGTTAGAGGCGAATTTCTCAGAGCTTTATCAAGACGTTCTGCGCCAATCACTTGAATTTCACCAACAACTAATCAGTTCATAACTCAATCCTTTGGCGTAGAGGTAGTATGGCTATGGCGGCTCTGGTAAACTCTGCGCTCCAAAAATTATGAGGTTTATCATGTCCGTTAATTTTGCTGATCTTGGCATTGAACAACAGTTAGTCGAAACGTTGAACAATATGAATATTGTGACGCCAACGCCAGTCCAAGAAAAATCGATTCCACACGTACTGGAAGGCAAAGATCTTCTTGCGGCTGCGCAAACGGGTACCGGTAAAACGGCGGCATTTGGTTTGCCGATTATTCAGGCGGTACAGCAAAGGAAACGTAATGGCACACCTCACGCTCTCATCCTAGTTCCAACTCGTGAATTGGCGCAGCAAGTGTTTGACAATTTAACGCAATACGCGGAACACACGGATCTACGTATTGTTTGTGTATACGGCGGTACAAGTATTGGCGTGCAAAAGAACAAGTTGGAAGAGGGCGCGGATATTCTTATTGCTACGCCGGGCCGATTGTTAGACCACTTGTTTAACGGCAACGTAAACATTTCTAAAACTGGCGTGTTGGTGCTTGATGAAGCTGACCGAATGTTGGACATGGGTTTTTGGCCTGATCTGCAACGCATTCTTCGTCGACTACCGAATGACAAACAAATCATGCTGTTTTCTGCGACGTTTGAAAAACGCATTAAAACCATCGCTTACAAACTGATGGATTCTCCTGTTGAGGTGGAAGTGTCTCCAGCGAATACAACGGCAGAAACGGTTAAGCAGATGGTGTATCCAGTTGATAAAAAGCGTAAGCGTGAATTGTTAGCGTATTTAATTGGTTCACGAAACTGGCAACAAGTACTTGTTTTCACTAAAACCAAACAAGGCAGCGATGAGCTTGCAAAGGAGCTCAAACTGGATGGTATCAAAGCGGTTTCGATTAATGGTGATAAATCGCAAGGTGCTCGCCAGCGTGCACTTGATGAATTCAAGCAAGGTAAAGTTCGAGCCCTGATTGCGACAGACGTGGCGGCTCGCGGTCTAGATATTCAAGAGCTTGAACAAGTGGTGAACTTTGATATGCCATTTAAAGCCGAAGACTACGTACATCGTATTGGTCGTACTGGCCGCGCGGGTAAATCCGGTTTGGCAGTTTCGTTAATGAGCCAAGATGAAGAATACCTGCTTCGTGCGATCGAAACGTTGTTAGACCAGCGTTTGCCTCAAGAATGGCTAGAAGGATTCGAACCAAGTCTAATCGAAGAGGTAGAACCTGAGCGTGATGGTGGCGGTCGTCGTAAGAGTCGTTCGTCAGAAAAGCGCAAACTAAAAGCAAAACTCGCGATTCATAAAAATCGTGGCAAGCACCGCAAGTAATCCAGGTATTCAAAGGCGGCGGTGCTTAACAAGACGATCTTAGGCCGTTTTGGCTTCCTCGTACATTTCTAGGGTTTGAGGCATCGCAAGCAAGTAGCCTTGGTACATATCGAAACCGAGTTTTTTCATTAAGTTAAGTTGATGCTCGGTTTCAATTCCCTCGATAACGGTTTTTGAACTCAGTTCTTTCGCGAGCGCTAACGCTTCTATTAACGCAGAAAAATCCCCGTCTTCGTATTTCAACAGCAATGAACGATCCATCTTGATGATGTCTGGTCGAACGCATTTCACTCGCTCGATGGTTGAGGCATTAATGCCGTAGTCGTCAATAGCAAGTTTAAAGCCTCCGTCACTCAGTTCTTTCGTCGCTTTGTACAGAAAGGACTCATCGCCTGCGCTTAATTCAACTAACTCCATCACGATTTGTTCGCGACACAAATCCGCCTCACAAATCACTTGCTTCAGTAAATGGCTGTATGAAAGGTCCTTCGCCAGCATTTCTGCAGCTCTGGGAAGCACATTAAGAAAGAGCTTTTTGTTGCGGTAACGAGATTGCCCAAAGTTTTTGATGTGAATAAGGCGACTAAGTCGCTCGACATTAAGTTGAACATGTTCAGAGATGGAAGGAGATTGGAAAAAGAGATCCGGACGTATCATAGAACCATCAGCAGTGCTGATTCGCACTAAGGCTTCCAAGCCGATGATGGAAAGATCCTTTTTATAAATGGGTTGGAAGACACTGCGAAGTGTCAACTCCTCATATTGCGCGATGTACTGCCCATCTACTTGTTTAGAAATGCAGCCAAGAAGCTGTGAGATGCTCATCATTATTACGACAACCTAGATCAATGGTTTTTGATTGGTGTTACATGGACACCAACTTTGATTTCAGTAGTCAGAATCTAATTGGGCTAGGCCATATGAGGCAAGAGGGTTAATACGAGATGATTAGATTTATCGAGCCGTATCAAACAAATGTATGAATAGACTGATAATCTACCTGTTGCAATTTGATACTACCACTGTAATACGGCGTACAACTGCAAGTACTTTCGAACCAGTTGTTGTTTGTTAGAACGACGCAAAGGGTGGCCAAATTTGATGTAACAAGGGCTGATACCAAAGCGTGTATCAAGGGATTGAGTGAGCTGAGATTCACTGGTGTAAAGAGTGATGCCTTGCTCTGTATATTCGTTGATTTGATCCGGCAATTCGCCCATCCACCAATGGAGCAGTTCTCGGCTGGTTTTACTGCGACTGATCCAATGATCGCAAACAAGGAAGAGTAGGTCGTTAGGTTGCAGCGCGTAGCCATACTCGCTTTGCCATTCGGTAATTGAAGACAACAAGTTTTCGCGACACGATTTACCAGCACTGACCATGTGATGGCTTAACACCCAAACCGTTCCAATCTCAGAAGAAATGCGATAGTGGTGAGGTAGGTCTGGAGCGTCGAGTACTTCAATCGGTTTTACGATGCTGTTGTAACCAAAATGACGGAAGGTGTGTTCCATTCGGCGAGAAAATGCAAGACCAAGATGGTGTTCACTCATACCTTGGTTATGTACGGCAGGATAATGCTTCTCACACAGTTTAAGACAATCGTCCTGAAAATCATTGACACTTTGGATCACTAGGTCGAGTAGCAAAGAATATCCCTTAATGGTTAACAAAACGAACCGCAAAAGGTTAGCATAGTCTTTTCAGAATAGACTAATTTAGATCGGCAACTTCTTGATCTAAACACCAAAATTAGAAGCAATACGAATTTGGGGTGATTAAAGGCTACACAATCGAGACGAAACTCGATTATTTCGTAACGGTTAGCGAAATCCCCATTAAGCCGCACTAAAAGGAACACGCATGATTAAGTTAGAAAGAGCCCAAAAAGAAACATTAGCGTCGGCAATTCAAGAGTATATGCAGGATGAACTCAGCATTGAGATTGGCCAGTTTGACAGCGAATTTCTGATAGATTTTATTACCGATAAACTAGGCGCAGTCTATTACAACAAAGGCGTTGAAGATGCGAAAGCCGTGATAGAACGTCGAATGCTTGAAATGTCTGATGAGCTTTACGAGATAGAGCAAGAAGTATCAATTTAAGCTTTTGCGCATTCAATACGCCAAAGTTCCTTCAAAATTTTCGAACAAGTTGATAGATACGGTGCGATTGGCTGGATGTAAAGGATGGTAAATAATCTGTTTCATATAAGGTAAATAGGTTAATGTTGTGTTTCTTGCTCAACATTAACTTAGGAATATATCTAGGAACGTGAGATGGAAACACTGGTAAAAAGCTATAACCTGCCTGCTCGAGTAATGCACTGGCTTTCTGCGCTTTGCATTATTGGTCTGTTTGCTGTGGGTTTGTGGATGGTCGACCTTAGCTATTACAGCGAATGGTATCGAACTGCGCCACATTATCATCGCTCTGTCGGTATTCTTCTGGCCATTCTTACTGTGGGTCGCATCGTGTGGAAGTATGTTACGGCGTCACCAAAAGTAGAAGGCAGTCGATTTGAAGTCGTCGCAGCTAAAGCGGCACATAGTGTGATGTATCTATTACTTCTCACAATCTTTGTTTCAGGTTACCTCATCTCTACATCTGATGGTCGCGGTATTGAAGTATTCAATTGGTTTACTGTACCCGGCGCAGGAGAATTATTTTCTGGTCAATCAGATATCGCAGGTGAAATTCACTTCTATGCAGCTTGGGCTGTGATCCTAATTGCAGGTTTACACGCTGTCGCTGCGCTCAAACATCACTTTATCGATAAAGACAACACATTAAGAAAAATGTTAGGAGCTTCAAAATGAAAAAGTCACTCTTCGCTACAGGACTAGCAATCGCTATGGCACTGCCTTTAGGTGCTCAGGCTGCAGACTACGTTATCGATACGAAAGGTGCTCACGCGTCTATCAACTTCAAAGTTAGCCACTTAGGTTACAGCTTCATCAAAGGTCGTTTTAATACTTTTTCTGGTGACTTTTCTTTTGATGAAAAAAACATTGCTGACTCAAAAGTAAACGTAGTAGTAGACACCACAAGCCTAGACTCAAACCACGCTGAGCGTGACAAACACATCCGCAGCGGCGATTTTATTGATGCTGGCAAATACAGCGAAGCGACTTTTAAGAGCACGAAAGTGGTTGATAAAGGTAATGGTAAGCTAGACGTAACGGGTGATCTAACGCTACACGGTGTGACTAAGCCTATTACTATCGAAGCTGAGTTTGTTGGCGCAGGTAACGACCCATGGGGTGGTGAGCGTGCTGGTTTTGTTGGCACAACTCGTCTAGAGCTTGCTGATTTCGATATCCCAGTAATGGGTTCATCAAGCTACGTTGATATGGAACTGCATATCGAAGGCGTGAAGAAGTAATTAAGCTTTGAATAAATGAAAGCGCTCTTGGTTTCAAGAGCGCTTTTTTATTGGTGCCATGTAACGCTGTTAGTTTCTAACAACTAGCGTTTTGTTATTGTTCGTTCTTTCTTTATTGTTTAAGCAGTTTCTAGTTCTTTATCTTCAACAAGGTTTAGTCGCTCACCGAATACTGGACGTAGGGCTTTAAGAACTTCTTGGCGAGTAACAACACCAACCATTTGACCATTTTCAAGAACCGGCAATACTTGCGGCTTGCTAACCTTCATGCTTTTCGCTCGTTCTTCTAGAGATAGAGAAGTTAGGCGAGTTGCAATCCCCATGCTGCTTGTTGGGTATAGTTGCTCTTTGTCGATGCATAGGAACTCGACCACATCCACCAAACGATCGCCAGCATCAATTGCAACGACATCACGGCTCATCAAATCAACCACTTTTTGATCTTTCACTGGGATGTAATCTTGACACCACAGTTCAACCATCACGTCGTGTGCAGAGAAGAAACCAACTAAACGATTGTGGAGATCCACCACTGGTGCGCTTGTTAGATTGTTGTCTAATAGAGTATCAAGAGCTGCGGCTACAGGCATTCCCACGCTGAGTGTAACCGGTTTTGGATTCATGATGTCCTTTACGAAAGATGCGTTTTTCATTGTGATTTCCTTAACTGACGATAACTGAGTTGTATTTGTGATAGATGAAACATTGGCTGCTTTTAACTCTGGGCGGCGGTAGATACACCAGTTAGCCAAACCAACGAGTACTGCGCCACCGACGATGTTGCCAAACGTCACTGGAATTAAGTTCGCACTAATAAAGTGTGCGACATTTAAATCCGCATATTGGGAAGCCGGTACACTAACAGATGCCCAAAATGATTCAGGGGCAAAATTGGCAATAACGATGCCTAGTGGGACCATAAACATGTTTGCCACACAGTGCTCAAAGCCACTGCTGACGAACATCGCAACTGGAAGAATGGTCATAAGCGCTTTCGTCATTGCGTTTGCAGAACTAAACGTCAACCAAATTGCAAGACAAACCAGTAGGTTACATAGAACGCCCAAAGCAAAGGCTTGAAGCAATGTATGGTGCAGTTTGTGTTGTGCGATATTAAGAGCATTCAAACCCCATTGGCCTGCATCCATTTGGTACAAACCTGCCGCAGTCACAAGAGCAAGCAAAAACATTGCGCCGATGAAGTTACCCACGTAAACCTTGCCCCAAATCGACAACATTTTGCCGAAAGAGATTTGTTTGTTTGCCCATGAGATGCTGGAAAGCACCGAACTGGTAAACAGCTCCCCACCGCAAATAACGATAAGGATTAACCCCATACTGAAGGCGATACCACCGGCTAAGCGGCTTAAACCCCAACCTGTATTCGCACTGCCAGTTGTCACTGTGATGTAAAACAAAAATGCCAAACCGATAAACGCACCAGCCATTATTGCTAGGCCAAGTGTCATGCTGCTGGTTTTGTTTGCTTTACTTAATGCGAATTTCTCCGCCTCAGCCATCATCTCTTTAGGAGAAAAGTCCTGGTGAGTTTGAGAACTGGTCACCGCCATAATGACTCCTTAGTTTGTGGTTCCATAAAAAGCTCCTTGATTTATTAGCTCAAAAATGAATTGTTGTTTTTGTTTTGCGGTGTTCCCGAACCGCATATCCAGAATAGGGCGGGCAGTGGTACAGGTAAAATTGATAATATTTAGAAATCTCATCAAATTATTTGATAAGTTTTTAGCGCGGAGTAAAATGAACCCTATTGCTTATTGGGGCATGTTTTTGAGGTTGTGAGAGTATGGGAATACTCGCCCATGATGGAGGACACTTTGCGCTACTCTCTTAAGCAATTAGCGGTTTTCGACGCAGTTGCAGATACCGGCAGTGTAAGCCAGGCCGCAGACAAACTGGCTCTGACACAATCGGCGACAAGTATGTCGCTCGCGCAGTTAGAAAAAATGCTTGGCAGGCCTTTATTTGAAAGGCAAGGAAAGCAAATGGCCCTAACACATTGGGGGATGTGGTTAAGGCCAAAAGCAAAGCGTTTATTGCAAGATGCCTTGCAGATAGAAATGGGATTCTATGAGCAACATTTGTTGAGCGGAGAGATCCGTCTTGGTGCGAGCCAAACACCAGCAGAACACTTGGTGCCTGACCTTATCAGTATCATTGATAACGATTTTCCTGAGATGCGAATCTCGCTAGGCGTACAAAGTACGAAAGGAGTTATCGATGGCGTATTAGATTACAAATACGATTTAGGCATTATTGAAGGACGTTGTGACGATAACCGTTTACACCAAGAAATCTGGTGTCGTGATCACCTTACTGTAGTCGCAGCTTCTCATCATCCTTTTGCTCGTAACCCTTCGGTCAGTTTAGCTCAATTAGAGCAGGCGAAATGGGTGTTACGTGAGCATGGCTCAGGTACTCGTAAAACCTTTGATAGCTCCATTCATCATTTGATTGAAGATTTAGATGTATGGCGTGAGTATGAACACGTTCCTGTGTTGCGCAGCTTGGTGGCTAACGGACAATACTTAACTTGTTTGCCATATTTGGATGTTGAACGTTACATTGAGGCAGGACGTTTAGTCGCGCTAAACGTACCAGATCTGAAAATGGAGCGCACATTGTCCTTTATTTGGCGTGCGGATATGGCCGAAAACCCGTTGGTCGATTGCATCAAGCGTGAAGGTTTGCGCATGATGAAGGGCAAGCCATCCGTCTTATAGGTACTATCAATTTTAATGGGCTCTGCATTGCAGGGCCTTTTTTGTCTCTTTTATTCGTCCATCTCTGTTTTTTGTTATTTTCTAAATCTGTTGATTTATCGGTTGCGTCAAATAATTTGTGTAAAACATGAAACGAAAGGTAGTATTGTTGTGATCATTATCACCGATAAACTGGCACGATGTGCCTAGTATTGGTTCTTGATTTCAATGTATGAAGGCAGTTATCAAACCAAAAGGGTGCGATAGTCGCCGAGCAGGTACGAATACCATGACAACACTTTTAGCTATCTCTATTACTACTGGGATTCTGTCCGGCGTTTGGGGTTGGATTGCCATTTCTCTTGGCCTTTTATCTTGGGCAGGCTTTTTAGGCTGTACAAGCTACTTCGCCGCTCCAACGAGTGGATTAAAAGGTTTAGCGACAAGCTTAATTACTAACTTGACCGGTGTATTCTGGGCAATGGTAATTATTTATGGCTCCACTTACGCAGGTTTAGAGATCTTGGGTTATGTGATCACAGCTGTTGTAGCGTTTTTCATGTGTATTCAAGCGAAACAGGCTTGGCTAGCGTACATTCCTGGTACTTTCATTGGTTCTTGCGCGACATTCGCAGCAGATGGCAATTGGCAACTTGTTGTTCCATCGCTTGTATTAGGTGGCGTATTTGGTTACTTAATGAAAGCAACAGGACTTTGGTTACATGCGAAATCAACCGCTACTTCTTCTTCGCTCGCTGAGCAAGCACAGTAGTGAACCCCCGATCTAATTTGTATCCGCTGTGTATTGAGCTTTATCCCTCTCAATACAGTTAATCAAAATTAATGATATTTGATACAAGCACACTAAATTGGTGTGCTTTTTTTTGCCTAAATTTTAAGGGGATAGCGCAGTGCTATCCCCAAAGACTATTTAAGTGGAAAACGAGTAAATAGATATAAGGCTTAAGTATTCCCGCTCGCCATAGTAACGATGCGTTTTAACGTCCAACGCAACAACACAGGGATACATTCCATGCCTTTCTCTTCGCAGTGAGACACAATGGCTAGAGCCAAATCTGGCTTCGCATGTTTTTTCAAAACGCGGTTAACCACTTTCTTCGCCGGAATTGGATGGTCATGAGGGACTTTGATCATGTCCTTAAAGAAAAGCTCGAAACCATGATTATAAAGAAAATGCTCGATGTCCCGATCGGGCAGTTCAGTGAGCCTATGGCGCTCTTGATCATGCCCAAGCTGCGCTCTTACTGTGTGGGCGTATTTTTTACCCGCAGGGTCACCATCGGTAACCACATGCCAATCGATACCGAACTCTTTGGCTACTTTTATTAATGAACGTAAGCCAGATTGTGCAAATTCGACAATCTGAACCCCTTCAGCGGCGAGATCGTATCCACATTGTCTTGCCAATTCATTAAACAACCAAACCTCAGTTTCGCCTTCCACTAATAGCCAGCAACGCGCAAACAAAGCGCCAGCGCGATGAAAACGAATGTGGAAACCAATTCGTCTTAGCTCGTCACCACCAAACTTAGACGTGTTTAGACTCTTCGCGATAGTTTTGTCGGACAGACGGATAAGCCTACGGATGGAGTAGAGCGGCACGGAACCAAGCAAACTACCACTGTTCGTGGTTAAGATTTTTTGCATTGGCAAAAGTTGAAGCAACGACCAAGCTCGAGCTAAATGCGTTGGGTGTAAACGACCTTCTGGATCTTCGATGATCAAAATAGGCCGCGCGCAACGTCTTAAATCCGTCGGCCCTTTGGCTTGGAGATATGCATTAAGCAACCCCATTAAGAGCAAGCGACTTTGCTTATCGTTGGTCTCTTTCAGGTATTGGCTCAATCCTTTATCAGAAGATGGGCTAGTGTAGAATAATCCGTCTCTCGGTTTTCTAGGATTGCCTTTACTGATGCTACGAAACGCAAAATAGTGCTCGACCAACGTTTTCATGGCATCGAGACTGCTTCGTATTTCCCCTTTGTTTACATGACCCGGCATCGCCAATAAACGTCGACAGGTGTTGTTGATGCGTTTTTCGATACGCGCGTTTTTGCTGTCACCATTAATGTGTGTCGGACGAGGAAAGCGACGAGAATCCCTTAGTCGAATGACAGGGTGCAACGTCATCAACTCAACCGCTAATTTTTCTGAATGGTGAATCTGTTTCGGTTTGCCATCACGGTCAAGAAACGCGTATTTGGTTGTGATGTCATGATCAACGCGAGAGGCACTGATTCGATAATAAATGACATGTTCACCATCTTCTGTTGTGCACCAAGCGGGTTTGATGCGGCGATAACGACCAGCGTTTGCTTCATGTTTATCTTGTGCTTTGAAGCAAACAATAATTTGGATGTGTTGAGACTGAGGGTGAGAAATGGAGTAGTCGACGTGGAAATCTTTCAGTTCGAACTCATATAGACTTCCGTTGGCTGGTAACGCGATAGATAGGGCGTCGAGCAATGAAGATTTGCCCCACGTATTCTCACCAATGAGGGTAGTGAGTTCATCAAAAGAGAGTGAAAGGCGTTTGATGCCTCTAAACCCGGAGATTTCGATGCGTTCTAGTCTCATCTCAATCCTCCTTGCAATTATTTGAATTATAGAGAGTTATTTTGCTACTCCTAAGCATATATGAATTCGAAATTTTTGAGTTAAGCTCAGTTCACAAAATTACGAGAGCCTCCTATTGAATAGAGACCGCGACAGGCGTAAGTTGCTTTCAATTGAACGACAGATAGCATCGTGATCACGTAAACGTGAAATCAAAAATTCACAGTTTCATAAAATTCATGATTCTGTCATGATTCACTTCTTATTATTATAAGGAATGAAAAGAGAGAAGATGAAAATGAATAAAAATCATAAGCCAGTAAGAATCAAACTGGCACACATCAATGACACTCATTCCTACTTTGAGCCAACGTCATTACAGCTAAAACTCAAAATCAACAAAGACCTCATATTAGAACCTTATGTTAGTGCGGGCGGATTCTCACGAATCGCGACTCGAGTTGAACAGCTACGTGATGATGCACAGCGTCAAGGGCAGGGAATGTTGTTCCTTCATGCTGGCGACTGCTTCCAAGGCACGCTCTATTTCTCCTTATTTAAAGGCAAAGCGAACGCCGATTTGTTGAACGCCTTGAATATTGATGCCATGGCATTGGGAAACCACGAGCTCGACATGGGGAACGAACCGGTTGCACTATTTTGTCAGCGCACCAATTTTCCGCTGCTCGCAGGCAACTGGGATCTGTCCAAAGAGTCAAAAAACAAAGCGCACCGACTAAGCGACTGTAACAACGTACTGAGCTATCAACCGGATTCACGCAGTGCGCAATACCTTGTGAAAGAGTTTAACGGTGTAAAAGTCGCTATTTTTGGTTTGTCCATCGATAAAATGAGCGATATAGCAAACCCTGACGCCGATACGCCATTTATGACTGCAATTGAAACCGCGAAAGCGACGGTCGCACAAATTCACAATGATGGAATCAAAAACATTATTTTACTGAGTCACCTAGGTTACGAGGGCGACTTAGAACTTGCAGAGCAAGTAGAAGGCATCGGTATCATCGTGGGTGGTCATAGCCACCGTTTGCAAGGTGACTTTACTGCGATTGGTTTGGGTGAAGATGATCCTTATGGTATCAAAGTAAATGGGACCTACGTTGTGCAAGCCGGTTTTCATGCTCTGACCATGGGCCATTGTGTGCTTGAGTTTGACGAAAATGGCCAAGCAACCATGTTGAATGGTCAAAATGAATTACTGTTAGGACGCCGTATTTTCTGGGATTCAACATTGAATCAACAATTGGACCAAGGCGTATTTGAAACCGCTTGTGATTTTATTCACGGCCAACCAAATGTTGTGGTCTGTAAGAAACACCCAGAAACTCAAGCTATTTTGAGAGATAAATACATACCTCGCGTGCGAGCCTTGCAATCGCAGGTGATTGCTCATGTGGAAAGCAAAAAGCGTCATGTCCGTATACCGGATGAGTTGGGCGGAAGTGAACTTGCCGGTGCGGTCGCTCGTTCTTTCCTTCATAGCTTAAATAAACGCGGGCACAACGTTCAATTTGCAATTCATAATGCAGGTGGCGTTCGTACTTCACTCAATCCAGGTGATATTACAGTGGCAGATGTTGCCGGACGATTATTGCCTTTTGCCGTGCCGATCGGGTTTTACGATGTGAAAGGTGCGGTTATTCGCCGAGCTCTAGAAGGTGCAATCAATAATGCACTAAACAACGGCGTAGAAGGCACTGGGTCAGGCAGTTATCCATATACGTACAATCTGAACTTTGACTATCAAGCCGATGCGCCAAAAGGTGAGAGAATCCAACGATTAGAAATATTGGACGGATACCGCTGGGTAAAGGTTGATGATGACGCTTGGTATCGTGGCACGTCTTCGGCTTACACGATGAAAGGCAAAGAAGGCTATGAAGCCCTGCTTGATATGAAAGGCGAGGGTTGTGTGAGTAACTTATCAATGGCGGATTGCTTTATTGAACTACTTGCAGATGAGCCTAACTGTTTGAACGAAAGTCACAAACTTTACTCTCAACAAAATCGTTAATCATTCTTGGTATTGATTTTGCTGTACTTTCCACACTACATGCGAGTGAGAGGGTGGAAAGTATGTGGAAAAAAGACTGGGCAGACGCTGCAGTGGTCATTGCGTGGGTAGCCGCTTGGTCCATGCTTGTGTATTTTGTGCCACTAAATGGGCTATAAAGAACAAAGAGTAATAAGAAGGAGCGCTAGTCAGTGCTCCTTTTTCTTTATATTCATATATTTGATGGACTGCTGGCGATTAAATGCATTGATTTTATTGATAGGGAATTTTTGTTGGAAATCAGAATGATCAGGCGTATGATGGCGGCGTTTGGGGAGTAGTTAGCGCAAGTTTACTTATCGTCATCTCGTTAAGCGATAGCTTATCCGGTAAGTAAAGGTGTCTGATTGAACATTCAATCTTGGCACTTCAACGAGACCAACGCATTCATTGATTAGCAGACACATGGGTAATGTGACTGCTGGTTTGTATTGTTTGCGGAAGGTCACCAAACACTGCTGTCCTTCCGCGTGGGAGGAAGCATGTCTCTTATCGAAAATACCACCCAGTTAAGCCAATCTGTTCTATTTCAAGAATCACTGACAATGTATGGTGCATTCGGCCTTTTCACACTCGTTTTGGTTGCGCTTGATATCTATCAAACCCGAGGCGGTGCCATTACGATGCAAAAAGCCATCGTTTGGAGCATATTCTGGTTCTTACTCGCGTTTCTTTTTGCAGGTTCCATCTATTTCTTTTGGGACGTTTACGCTCCTCATAGTGCTTACAGCAATGAGAAAGCGACCGTTTCATTCCTAACTGGTTACTTGCTCGAAAAATCATTAAGCGTTGATAACTTATTTGTCTTCGCCATCATATTTGCCCAATACAAAGTGCCAGAGCATCTTCGTCCGCGTGCGTTACTATGGGGTGTGATTGGCGCGTTGGTTCTGCGAGCAATTATGATTGCTGTCGGTGCGCAGCTACTCGCCCAATACCATTGGGTACTCTACCTATTTGCGGCGTTCCTAATCTGGACAGGTATTAAGCTTGCTCGCGACAAAGGTGAAGAGGAAGAAGTGAACCCATACCCAGAGCAAGTGATTCGTAAATTGTTGCCAGTGACTGATGATTATCAAGGTAATCATATGTTCTTGAAGCAAGCAGGGAAGTGGGTTGCGACGCCAATGTTAATTGTAGTAGGCGTGATCGCCGTGATGGATGTGATGTTTGCACTCGATTCAATTCCGGCTATTTTTGCGGTCACTCGCGAGCCATTCTTGGTGTTAGCGGCTAACGTATTCGCGTTGTTAGGCTTACGCTCGCTGTACTTCGTGCTGCAAGCGATGCTGGACAAGTTTGTCTACTTAAAACCTGCGCTCTCTGTGATCATGATGTTTATCGGTGTGAAGATGCTTTTGGTCGGAACAGAATACGAAATCCCAACGATTTGGTCGTTGACGTTCTTGATTCTAGTAATGACTTCCGCGGTAGTTGCTTCGGTGTATAAGAACAAAGAAAACAGTCGTTCTCGAGTTAATATTACTAATCAAAAATATTGATAACCGGATTTTTGAAAAGATATTTTCAGTATTGATTGGTTAAGAATTTGTTACTTAAAAGCTTGGAGTTATCCCCGTAACTCCAAGTTATTCAAGAAAAGTAGGCGGTTGTTGAATTTTTATGCGAAAAGTGGGCATTTCTAGCTCGCAGCAATGTGAATGATTTGTTTTATTAGAAAAACTAATTTGGTTGGTCAAATTTTGTCATTTTTTAAACAGTGAGGAAGTGACTACTATACAACCAACAAAACATATTACTGCTTTTAAAGAGAGGCAATCATGGCACAAGCAATGCAAATGACAAATGTAGCTTTACCAACCTCTATGGATAAGAAAACCTACGCGGTTAACTTCAAAGGATTGATTGCTCACTTACTCGACATTCTTTTTGTAGATAACTCTGCTCCTCGCAGCTACTACGCAGAAGATTTGTCAGCTCACATTCAAAAAGATATCGGTATATACCGTTAATCTGAACACTGTTAAAAAAATGCCAGCTTAGCCGCTGGCATTTTTGTATTTGCTGTTTCAAAGGGACCTGATTCAAACGCATGGGTTAGGGGGCCTTCCGAAGCACAAACAAAAACGGGGTTCCAACTGGAACCCCGTTTTATACAAAAGTAACTAAAATTACTTCTTACGGCAGTACTCTGCGATCACGTACATTGACTGACCACCGTTTGCCTTACCTGAAATCAGTTTAGGGTCATCACCAAGGCTGATACCGCGAATCACAGTACCTTGCTTAATTACTTGGTTTGTACCTTTAACTGGTAGATCTTTGATTACTGTTACATCGTCACCTTTCTTAAGTTCAGTGCCGTTGCAGTCAACAGTTTTGTCATCAGCAGACATACCTGTCATTGCCCAGTTCTTTTGCTCTTCTTCCATGTACATCATGTCAAGAGCGTCTTGAGCCCAGCTTTCAGAGTTTAGGCGAGTTAGTTGGCGCCATGCAGTTACTTGTACTGCAGGAACCTGGCTCCACATGCTTTCGTTCAGACAACGCCAATGGTTAATGTCTTTAGGTTCTTCGATCTCGCTGTGGCATTTGTCACATACCATGATAGCGGTATCAACTGTTACGTTACCGTGTGGTGGTACAGCGTAAGCAGTTAATGGAGATTCAGATGAACACAGTTCACATTTTGACTCGCAGCGTGCAAGCAGAGTAGCTTCGATAGACATAAGGACTCACCTTAGTAATGTTATTTTGTGGCGGTATTATCCACTTTATCCTGAGAAATAAAAGGGTGTTAGCGAATTAAAGCCGAGATTTTACAATATTCCAACCTGATTAGGTGAAAGATGTAAAACAATCGCTAAATAAATAATATTTGGAATATAAAAGAAGTGGTCAATTACCTTGGGTTATGAATTGTTGTGTGAATTATTCAACACTCTTTTGAGTGCGAAAAATAAAAAACCCAGCCTAAGCTGGGTTTTTTCGATGGATGAATGGTCGATTATTTCAGTACTGTTGTATCCGCAACATCACTCAATGCGTTGTCCATCAAGAAGTCCGCGTTTTCTTTTTGCATTTCAGCATGATGATTGACATCGGCAAGTGTGCCTGATGGCGACGCAAACGTACTGTGTGAAGCAATAGCGTTGAATTGAACAAAGCTTGACGTCGCAGAGACCGCTGTATTTAAGCTATTAACCTCAGTTAAGCCCAATTTCTTGGCTAACGGCTCTGTACCTGCAAATGGAGCGTTCGCAACGTTATTCGGTACCGTCTTATCACCTTCAACTTCTGTCATCAAGAATGGTGTAGTTAGAGTGCCTGAAGCAACTAGGTCTGCGGCATTAGTAAATGGATCTACAGTATCAAGCGTGGTTTGCGCTGCGTAGATGAACTGTGAGAAACCAGCACTCAGAGCTGCAAGCTGTTCCGGTGTCGCTAAACCTTCAAAGACCTCGTAACATGCTTTGTCATCTAACTGTGCACACTGCGCGTCAGCGTAAGACTTGTAATCCGTTGATGCTGCATAAGCAAGGTTGTGCTTGATTTGCGGACCAAAGTCTGAAGAACCCAGCAATAGATTACCGATTTGACCACCAGAGTTCTGAATAGAGGCCGCGCTAAATGTATACAATGCATCAGCAGTAGGGCTACCTAGCGTATTGTTTGCAGCAGCAACCGCAGACGTACCAACAATACCGCCTAGTGAGTGACCTAGCATTTTCACTTGAGAGCCCATCATCGGGTTAAAACCTTGAAGAGGGCCTCCAGCCAATAGGCCGCCTTGCGCTGATACTACTAAACTAGCACGTAAGCCCAATACATCCAGCACGCTTTGACGAAGGTTATCACGCGCAACAGCAAGGTTAGAAAGGTTCAAGTAAGCAAGAACGTTCGCATTTGCCGATCGTTGTTCGTCTAGGCTACGTGTACCGTGGATTGGAAGATCGATAGCGATAACAGCTACGCCAGCCTGCACCATATTAAAAGCAAATGCATACGAGTTTTCTTTCGCTGAGGTGATACCGTGTTGGTAGATCACCACGTCTTTCGCTACACCATTTTGAGGAGTAAACAGTAAAAACTCGACATTTTCTAAAGATTTAACCGCAGGAACAGGAGAGTAACGAGTAATAACTCGCTCACTATCCAGCTGTGTACCGTCGTTTAAGTACAGTTTCGAGCCTACCAGTTTTAGCTGCTCTGTTGGATCTGTTGCCAGCTTGCTAACGTCTACAGGAGAGCTTGCGAAAACGCCAGAAGAAAGTTGCTGAACCATGTTCGCTTGTTCTGCTGGATCGGTAAGTGCTGCGTTTAGCTTCGCTAGGCTTGGCATCGCAGACACCATCGGTTGCATGTTCCAGTTTGCGCCTTTTTCAAGGTAGTGTGGCAGTCTTACTTGACCCTGAGTAACATTCACACTCGCGCCAGATTGCAGGTAAAGACCTTTAATCGCGGTTTTCGCTGCATCTAAGTCACTGACGTATTTATTAAAGTCACTGTCCGAATCTAACGCTGTCATAAAGTCTTGTGTCTCACCAAGCACCATTGTGTACGCAGTAGAAAGGTCGACAGCATTCTCGTTAGTATCATTTTTGTAAATGGTATTTAGCGTGTTCGCGCCAGTAGCAAAACCTGTCGCAGTAACACCTTTAACAGCCGCTAACGTGTCACCTACAGATTGAGTGCTGAACCATGAGGAGTAGACAATATCTGCTGGGTTGACTTGCGCTAGACCAAAAATGCCTTCGACAGCTTCTGTTACCGCTTGTACAGATGCAAGATCGCCTGATTCGTACTTAACTTGTTTGCTCTTTGCCACCGCGTAGCTTGAAGAGGTGCCAATAGGCTCGCCATTAACGTCAGTTACGTCTTGTGTGACTGCGAAAATGTATTCGCTAGATTCATCAAGAGAATCGGCAAACTGAACATAAAGAGATTTACCATTGGCTTGAACAACGTAATCTTGGTTCTGAACAAGGACTTTTGAAATCGGGTTAGTTTTTCCGTCCCATTCCGTCAAACGCTGGTTGATTTTGATAACTTTAACGCCAGAAGCCAACATGCCAGGAGCGAAGCCATCGCCGTTAAAGTTCAAAACGATAGGCATAGACGTTGACCAACCGTCCATTGTGTTCATTGATGCGCGTGGATTAGTAAGGGCATCATCACCGTTAGTTGGCAGGCCAAGCGTACCATCTGACGTATCCATAAGTAGGTAAGAAGGGGCAGGTACGTCTGCGTTTGCACCTTGGATAGTAAAGCTAATTGAAGTGCCACGATCTAGCAATGCTTGAACTTCCGATTCAAACGTTACTTTATCTGTTGTGCCTGAGCTTGATGTGTTGTCGCCACAACCTGCAAGTAGGATCGCAGAACAAAGCAGTGATAGTTTAAACGTATGTTTCATTGGGTTACTCCGAGAATCCTATTATTTGAAGGTGTAGTTCATCTGTACTGCACTGATGTATGCCGTACCTTCTGAATCAAACTTAATTTCTTGACCTGCAGCGTTAGTCTCAGTGAAAGAGCCCGACTCACTTTGTACCAATGCAAAACCAGCATCAAACGATAGGTTTTCATTCATTGCATACGTTAGACCCGCGCTGTACCACATACGGTCACTATCAGGGATACTCAATGTTGCTTCACCCGCTTGCTCGTCATAAGCCAAGCCTGCGCGGAATGTCCACTCTGTGTTTAGCGTGTAAGTTGCACCTACAGAGTAACGGTTGTTGTCTTCATACTTTTCTGGTTTGAAGAAACATACGCCGCCTTTACATTCATTACTGGTCGCTTTTAGCTCTTTAAAAGTGCTCCAGTCAGTTTGTTGCCAACCGTAATGAATCGCCCATTGGTCGTTCAATTGATGGAATGCAGATAGTTCGATAATAGAAGGAAGCGAAATCTTCAAGCGACCATCGACTTTTGCTGCGGTTGCGATGCCAGAGTCGTAGCTGCTGAATTCACCATCATCAAAATCTAGATCGACTTTAGAACGGTAGCCAAAGCCAAAACGGTTGTTTTCGTTAAGTTCAAATAGGGCACCGACGTTCCAACCCCATGCGAAAGTCTCACCTTCCATGCCAATTAGGTTATCGGACTTACTGCTACCAGAACCAAATAGCGGCGCCAACGCACCTTTATGACGTGTCAGTTCTGCTTCTGCATAAACTAAGTTGATGCCGCCACCAACACTGAATTTTTCGTTGATGCGGTAAGCAATGTTTGGATTGATATTGACAGAAAGTAGCGAGGTGTCGCCAGCCATATCACCCGCAGAAATATCATCTGGATAATCTGTTGCAACACCGTAAGTGGTGAACATACCGATACCCCAAGCCCAGTTGTCATTGATTGGGCTGATGTAATAACCCGCAGGAACCACTTGCAGTGGTGCTACGTCATCAGATTGCTCTTTATGAAGCGTATCGTAAACGTTGACTTCAGGATCAACGATAGAAAGTGCGCCAGAAAACTGAGCTTCTTTGAAAAGAGTCATTGCTGCTGGGTTACGTGCAAGAACGCTGGCATTGTCTGCTACAGCCCCTTCACCTGAGAATGCTCGACCAAGACCAGATGCCGAGTGTTCAGCAACCTGAAAGCCCGCTGAATGGGCATTACACGCAAACAATATTGAAATTGTCAGCAGAGAGCAGTGCTTCTTGTTCATCCTTGACCCTCCTAGGGTGTCATTATGCTGGACCGAAGTCCTTGTAATTGTTGTGTGGTACTAAACAGCAGTTGTGATTGCATTGAAATACAACCGTGATGTAAATGTAATGTTAATTGCATGTTTAATAACTTGTCAAAGTTTGAGCGTATTTGGCGTTTTAAATTTGATGCATACGTCAAACGCCTGCTCGTAAGGGCATGTATTATCGTTATATTTTTTGTGGAAATGGTACGACCAGAATTGTTTTGCAAATCTTATGATTAAATAACCTTCAAATCTTGAGTTCACATGCTTTGATGTCACTTGTTATAAGAGGCATAATTCGACCTTTGTGGTTATCGCATTAGGAATCGCGTTGGAATTACTACACACTGAATTTTTAGGTCGCCCGTTAAGATTAGAAGGATCGATGGCGGGATGGCAGCAATTGTACTGGGATAACACTCTAGTTTCTCAAATTGATGCGAGCGAAAAGAAAACCGAAACTTACACGCATCAATTTAAGCTGAGTGCTGGAGAAGAGGTTTTGCTTTGCCAATTAGACTGCACATTGGATTGGCAACCTTTTGATCTGACCTATCGCGCCACCGTTAACGGTGAGCTAATTACGGAAGGTTCAAGAAACGAAAAAGATATTGAAAGGCAGGTGCCACAGGTCGCGCCGCCATCAGAAAAGCGCTTGAGTGTCATCGGTATTTTTTCCTTAGGTATGAAAGCCTTAAAAAGCGCGAAAGTGATTAAAGTTGCGCTGGCGTCAGCAAGTTTAGCTGCCTATTCATGGTTGTTTTCTATTGAGTTTGCTCTGGCTCTTATCACTTGTCTTATGTTCCACGAATATGGGCATATCAAAGCGATGAAGTATTTCGGTATGAAAACCAAGGGCATTTACTTGATCCCGTTTCTAGGTGGCTTGGCTTTAAGTGACGAGAAAATAAACACGCGTTGGCAAGATGTCGTCATTTCTATCATGGGGCCTTTCTTTGGATTGGTTTTAAGCATTGTGTTTACTCTGCTTTATTGGATGACAGGCGAAATGATATTCGCTGGTCTTGCTGTGTTTAACGCGCTGCTAAACCTCTTTAACTTGCTGCCGATCTTACCGTTAGATGGTGGCCATGTTCTAAAGAGTATTACTTTCTCGATGAATACTTGGATTGGGTTGGCGGGCAGCATTGTTACAGCACTACTTGGTATTGCGCTCAGCTATTCATTTGGTTTAACGCTGCTCGGATTCTTACTGATGATGGGGATGCTGGAAGTGGTCATGGAATGGCGAGCAAGACATCACAGCCACTTGTTGCCACTCACTCGCTACGGTCAATTGTTCTCATTGATTTGGTATTTAGCATCCGTTGGTGGTTTTGTTGGGATTATTTGGTATTTCGCAGGACTGGGTGACAGCTTACTCAGCTTACCTTTGCAAATTCTTGGAGCTTAACGAAAGTTCTCAACACACAGATAACGAAAAAGCTCCTTAAGTAGGAGCTTTTTTGTATCAGACTTTTGTAGGGTTATACGCTTTCTAACCACATTTCGGTGCTTTCACATTGTACTTCGGTAACTTGTTGATGGTTGCCTGCAAGTCTTTGATTCGCGTACTGTGAGAAGGGTGAGTAGAGAAAAACTCCGGCGGCTGCGCTCCACCTGATGCTGCACTCATGTTTTTCCACAGATCGACGCTTTGATTAGGATTGAATCCAGCTTTCGCCATGTACTCTAAGCCAACGATATCTGCTTCAGACTCTTGCGTTCTTCCATAAGGGAGAATTACGCCGTACTGCACACCAACACCTAACGCGGCCATAGTGAGCTGTTGATATTGTTTGTATTCAGATGCGCCAATTGCCACATTCGCTAACGACAGCCCAGCATTGGCCAATTGGCTTTGAGACAGCCGCTCGTTACTGTGTTCTGCTAAAACGTGCGCCACTTCGTGCCCGATAACCGTTGCTAACTGATCTTGGTTTTTCGCTACCTTGAGAAGGCCAGTGTAAACACCAATTTTTCCTCCTGGCAACGCAAACGCATTGACTTGGTCACTATCAAACACCACGATCTCCCAATCTTTGAAACCAGCTTGAGGTGGAATGGCATTGGTGATCTGCTTAGCTACGCATTGTACGTAAGCGTTGGTCTTTTTATCTTTACTGATTGGAATATCCTTCTTCATTTGATCAAAGGATTTTGCACCAAGTGATGACATTTCTTGATCTGAAAACATCAGTATTTGATTTCGACCAGTTGGTGAGGCGCTGCACGCAGTTAAGCCTGCTAAGGTCAAGAGAGCAGAGGCTTTAATCCATACCTTCATAAGTGGCTCCATATTCACTAATTCTTGTTTTGAACCAGTAGTATATACCCAAATGATGACAAGATGCATAGGCGAGGTAAGTGTGATTGTAGAGTTGAGGGCTAGCGCGTTTTGTCTTGAAGTGTCGCAGCAATAGAGACTATGCTAAGCGCTTGGCATAAATATGAATAAGCAGTCTCAACCTGCAAACAGTAAGAGCGAAAAATGAGTATTTGGAAAAAGCCGATCAGTTTGGACATCCTTAACGCTACATCAAGAAATACCATGATGGAGCACCTACAAATCGAGTACACCAACTTCACGGATGACTCATTAAGTGCAACGATGCCAGTGTGCAGTTTTACTCACCAACCGCTGGGTATGTTGCATGGTGGTGCATCCGTCGTGCTAGCAGAAACATTAGGTTCCATTGCCGCAAACTTTTGCGTGAGTGAAGGTAACTACTGCGTAGGTTTAGATATCAACGCAAACCATGTACGAGCAATGCGCAGTGGTTATGTTATCGGTACCGCAAAACCTATTCACCTTGGTGTTTCGACTCAAGTTTGGCAGATTGAAATTACAGACGAACGTGATCGCTTGGTGTGTACTAGCCGTCTAACGATTGCTGTGAAGCAACAAAAAACAAAATTGGCTTAATTCGACGTTCATCAATCAGCAGAGATACACCCAAAGGCAGAACATGGTTATCGAGTTTTCATTAGGTAAAATTATCGCGACGCAGCGTGAAATCGTCATCAAACTAACGGGTAAGGCAATGGTCACATTGCAAGCACAAACCGATGCACTTCAACTTCTTGGTCGTGGCGCAAATGTGGTGTTAGCCCATGGGGCCGAATGCAAATGGTCAATAAAATTGGATAATGAGGAACAACTTATCCAACTCGCACAAGAAATTGGTATCGATATTCAATAATTTACCCCTTCATATTTGCACTTTTTCATAAAAATGAGGAAACTTGACTTATTGACATCAAGACAAGTATTTCCTCTTTATGAGTAGCCCTCGTTTACGTGTTCAGTTCGAAACACTCTTTGAAAAATTTGCCGGTAACGACACAGAAGTTCAGCTAGAAGACATTACCGACGCTCTGTTTTGTACGCGACGAAATGCGCGTATCGTTCTCAATAAGCTCGAAGAAGAAGGGTGGATAGAATGGCACCCGGCTGCTGGCCGAGGAAAACTATCCAAACTGATCTTTAAACGCAATCGTAGTGACGTAAGCGAAAACTTAGCGAGACGCTATCTAGACGAAGGAAAGATTGGACAGGCGCTCGATGCGTTAGACAATGACGCCGCACGTTTAACCCAGGTGATTCAAGGTTATTTGGGATTACAGCATCGACAAGGCGAGCAAGTCGTGAGATTACCTTATTACCGACCGTTAGCCATGCTGAACCCGCAAAAGCCGATGCGTCGCTCGGAACAACACATCGCGCGACAAGTTTTTAGCGGTTTAACGCGTCTTGATGAAAGCGAACAGCTTCAACCGGATCTCGCACATACGTGGGAGGCGCTTTCTGACACTCATTGGCGTTTCTATTTGCGTCGTGGCGTACGCTTCCATAATGGCGAACCACTCACGACAGATTGTGTTGTAGAGAGCATTCTTGCCTTGAGTGGATTGAATTTGTTCTCTCACATTCAGCAAGTTTCGTCACCACAGCCTTGGACCGTTGATATTAAGCTTGTTCGTCCAGATCGCTATTTACCGTTAGCATTGAGCGAGTCTCAAGCCAAAGTCTTATTGCCACAAGCGCTTCGCTCTGAGGATTTTGACCGTAAGCCTATTGGCACAGGTCCGTTCCAAGTGAAAGTGAACGACGACAAACGCCTTATCCTTACTGCTTTCGATGGTTATTTTGGGTTTCGTCCACTGCTGGACCAAGTTGAAGTGTGGGTGATTGATGAAGCCTACTCATCAATGGTGTATCCAAGCCTGTCCAAGCCACAAATGAACAAACAAGCGTCGACCGATGAAGTGGAACTCGATCCGGGCTGTACCTTCTTGCTGCTTAACAAAAACACCGGGATCGCAAAAGACCCACGTTGGGCCGAATTTTTAAGCCAAACACTAAATAGCCATCAAATCTACGCGCACGTTCCCCAAGATAAAGTGATTGAACTGGGTGTACTGCAAGCATTTGGTTTAAAACCGGGGTGGATTGACTTAAGGCCGACATCAGTGGGTGAAGTCCCGCAACAAGGTAAATCGATTACCGTCGCTTATCAGAAAAAACATCCGATGTTTCCTGTCATTGCCAAAGCAATTAAACATTTGCTCAAACCGCACAGTGTCGATGTCGAGTTTATTCGCTACGATACGCAGCCGCCAAACCCAGAAGAAGTCGACGTTTGGGTAAAAGCAATGGGTATTGCGACCAATCGCAACGATGCCTTAGCGGGTTGGCTACTTGATTACAGCGACATCGAAAAATTCAGCGCGGGTTACGATTTTTCAGAATGGGCGACATTAGTCGATCAATGGCGTGCAGGCATTCATGCCGACTTTCCTGCTCGCGAATTAGGAAGGCAGTTAGTGAAAAGCTGTCAGGTTATTCCAATGTTCCATTGCTGGCTAGGGGTAAACAAAGACCACAGCGGTGCGCTTCAAAACGCAAAATGTAATGCGCTGGGGTGGTTCGATTTCAGCAATGTGTGGGTCAAGCCAGAGATAGAAGATAATGGCCAAGCCGAATAAAAAGCAACCGAGTAAAACTGTCGAAATTTATTGTGCGAAATGCAAAGCGCAGCTATATAAATATCGCAAGGGCGGAAAGGGGGCCTTGGTGAAGTGCTTTAAAGAACGTATTGTAGAAGATTACACTCAAACCCCTTGTTTTTGCCCTAGCTGCGGGCAAGAGTTTGCACGAGATACGTTAGTCAGAGGTACGCCTGCGTTTAAGATGATTGGCGGAAAAGTGACAATGAAGTAGGAAAAATAATGAGCCAACAAAACGATTGCTGCATGGTGTTAAGTACCACCAATAATGAAAAAAATCGCGATGAAATCATCAAAGGTTTATTAGAAGCTCAATTAGCGGCGTGTATTCAGACGATGCCAATTGAGAGCCATTATGTTTGGAAAGGGGAAGTTTGTACTGATCACGAATGGTTATTGATCATCAAAACACGACGTGAGCTTTACGAGTTAGTGGAAGAAAAAATTGAAAACCTGCACGAATATGAGGTTGCTCAAATCGTACAGGTTCCTATTGTGGATGGTTTTAATCCGTATTTAGAATGGCTTCGCGAATCGACGTTGAGCCGACATTAAAAACAACGACAGTATGGCACCCGTCGTATCACACAACATGTCTTTCTGGGCATCCCAAATGTCTCCTTGGGAGCCTAGGAAGGCAATGCCTTCATCGCCACCAGCCAGTTCGGCATACCACCACTCAATGATTTCGTAACCTGCAGCCAAAGACATAATGGCAAACAACGCAAACCAGCATGAAAAAGTTGGGTTGAATTTTTTGTTGTGAATCAAATACTCAGCGATCGGGTAGGCATATAAACCAATCGCAAAGTGGGCCACGCGATCAAAATTGTTTCTCTCTGATCCAATTAGGTTATTGAACCAATCAAACGGCACTTCAGCGAAGGTGTATTTCGCGCCAATGGTGTGTAGCCACAACCAAATAAACATCAAAAGGTAAGCGGTGTTGCTGAACTGGTAGCGAATCGAAATCGCCCAAATAGCAATGAGAATACCAATCGCCGGAATGATTTCAGCAAACCAGACAGCACGCGAGCTAGGTTCTAATGCTGAAAATAAAAAAACGATGGCGTAAAAAATCGTCAATCCCAATAGTGTAGAAGTGCTTTTCATAGGGTTAGTTGATCCTTCAATTGATTTTTTAGAGCGTACAAACATCGAGTTAAACCGTTTATATCTCTGTTTGTAATGCGTTAACAATGATTACACTTAATTGAACGGTGTGCAATTATTTATTTTCATTGGTTAATTATTAACTAAACATGTTGAATTATTAGCGAACTGCTCAACATTAAAACGTTTGCGCGTGCACATTTCATTAAAGTTTGATTTACAACATGCCCATCCATAGAATCCGTGACTCAGTCTAATAAAAAAGAAGTAAAGTCATGAAACTGGAAACTGTCGATTATCTTGCTGACGACGCTGCTCAACAGTTCGTAGCATCACTACGCGAAACAGGATTTGGCGTATTAAAGAATCACCCAATCCCTCAAGAGTTGGTTGAGTCCATTTACAAAAACTGGCACGAGTTTTTCTGCTCAGAAGAAAAAAATGATTTCCAATTTAATGTAGAAACGCAAGATGGTTATTTCCCACCTTCGGTTTCTGAAGTTGCGAAAGGCCACAAAGTAAAAGACATCAAAGAGTACTTTCATGTTTACCCTTGGGGACAAATCCCAGAACAGTTGAAAGCAGAGATTCTTGAGTACTACGAGCGCGCAAACGCTTTTGCACAAGAACTGCTAGGTTGGGTAGAAGAGTACGCACCAAAAGACGTACAAGAGAAGTTCTCTATCGCGCTGTCAGAAATGATCAATAACAGCGACAAAACGTTGCTTCGCGTTCTTCATTACCCACCAATGACAGGCGAAGAAGAGCCAGGTGCAATTCGCGCAGCCGCTCATGAAGACATCAACCTACTGACTGTACTGCCAGCGGCGAACGAGCCTGGTCTGCAAGTTATGAGCAAAGATGGCGAGTGGATCGATGTTCCATGTGATTTTGGTAACTTGATCATTAACATCGGTGACATGCTACAAGAAGCGTCAGGTGGTTACTTCCCGTCAACGACGCACCGAGTTATCAACCCAACAGGTGCTCGCCAAGAAAAATCTCGCATTTCACTACCGCTTTTCTTGCACCCAAAACCAGATACAGTACTTTCTGAGCGTTACACAGCACACAGCTACTTGATGGAACGATTACGTGAGCTAGGCGTTATTTAATCAAACGCGATCCTGATTCCAAAGGCCGATGGTTTTTCGCTATCGGCCTTTTTTCGTTTATGGTACAAAAGTAATGACGTTGAGCTTTGAAACGTGCTTAATTTTAATCGCTTATAAATCAAACGAGGGCGCATGGAAGATCAATATGGCGTATGCGATAGCAGTCAGAGTGAAATAGAAAACCCATTGCTTTGGCCAATGCTTGAGATTCTCAAAAAGCAACCGTCTGGTTGGAAAGTACACACCTTGGCCAGCAAGCTCAGTGAACGCGGTTACATTAACCAGCTTGACCCCTTGCCAGATAAAGACTTATTCAAAAGAAACTTTCTGATAATGAATGCGCTGTATCAACTGCAAGAGACGCTCTTTCCGGACAGTTGGTTGCAAGTAGAAGCGATGGATATCATGTTGATGTCAGCATTAGAAGCGAGTAGAAACAGCGTCGATCCAAACGATCCTTTGCGACAATACTATTTGGATTGGAGCCATTATGAAGCGAACGAAGATGAAGTTCGTCGATTACTCAATGAGTTTTGGACTCGTTATCAACGCTTTGTAGGCGGCGCCTCGGAGCATAACATCGATAAAGCGAAAGCGCTTAAACTCTTTGACCTAGCGGGTGATGCATCTCGTACTGAAATCCGCCGACAATGGCGAAAACTGGCGTTACGCTGGCATCCTGATAGAGAAAATGGCGATGCCGAAAGATTCAGAGTGTTGTGCGAAGCATGGAACGTGCTTCGAAATAAATAGTAAGTAACCATCTACTGAAGTAGGTGGTTTAGGGCTGAAAATAAAAAAGGCAGCGATTATCGCTGCCTTTGTGTTTTAGACGAGCCAGACTTGGATAAGTCGTGATACGTCAAATACAAAGTACTTAGTGTGAAGGTTTGAACTGTGACTTACGCATACGGTTAAGTGCAGCCATTACATCCAAAGTACGTGGTTTAGCAAGGTCACCTTGTTTAGGCAATGATGCGTGCCATTCGCCCGATAACATCTCTTCAATTTCTTTTGCTGGGTTGTTACACCAACCAGGCAGTTGTGCAAGCTGGAACCACAACCAACCAATGGCGTTCACTTCGTCAGCAGACTCAATCTGCTCTAGCGCACTAAGGTCAGTAAATTCTTTACCAAAACGCAGTGAGTCTTTGCCTTTTGCACTTACGCGGAATTTACCGTCAGTCAATATATTCATAAGAGCCACGCGGTTTAGTGCGCGTGGTCGGAAAGTTTGTAAGCTCTCTTCTGATTCGTTATGGCGCTGAGTAGGGTGCTGCGCAATCACTTGTTTTGCTTTTTCAGTCACGTCGACCGCTTGGTAGTCATGCATCTGAATAACGGTATTCGCCACATCTAGGTAATCACCAGAGCCACCCATAACGATGATAGTAGAGATATCCAGTTCATCACGTAATTGACCGATACGGTCAACCAGCGGTGTGATTGGCTCATCGCCTTTTGCCACAAGTGCCTGCATACGCTCATCACGAATCATAAAGTTAGTTGCAGATGTGTCTTCGTCGATCAGCAGTGATGTCGCACCGGCTTCGATAGATTCTTGTAACCAAGCCGCTTGCGATGTTGAACCTGATGCATCTTGCGTTGAGAAATCTGCAGTATCTTTACCCATTGGCAAATGGTTGATGTAGTTCGACAGATTTAAGTGATGCACACAACGGCCATCTTCTGCACGAATCTTCATCGCTTTCTGATCTGTTACGATGTACTCGCGACCATCGCCAGGAATGTGATCGTAAATAGAACGTTCAATGGCGTTCAGCAATGTCGACTTACCATGAAAACCACCGCCGACAATCAAAGTGATGCCTTGGGGAATGCCAAGTCCAGTCACGTAACCTTTGTTTGGTGCATGCAGAGTCACCTGCAAAGACTCAGGAGCCGTAAACTCCACTGCTTCTTTCATCGGCAAATCACAGTTACCCGCAATACGTGGTAGAACGCTACCATTCGCAACAAACGCAACAAGATTGTGTGCTTCTAATTGTTCTCTTAGTGCGCTTTGATCTTCTACGACTTGACAGTGCTTCACCATTGCTTCTTTATCCAACTCACGCTCAAGCGTCGCGCGTCGAATAAACTTAGGCAGATGAAACGTTAGGATGTTGTTCGCCTTTTTACCAAGCACAGAACGGCCTTCAGCGGGTAGGTTGACACGAAAACGCAGTTCAATCCCTTCTTCTGTGAATAGCACCGCTGTGCTGTCTAAAACCGTTTGACCATTTAAAGCGATTGATACGGTATTTTCTTGTTTAGCAAATTGCTCAAAGCTACGAGCAATAAAGTCGCGAGCCGCGCGTTGGAACGCCGGAGACTCGTCTTTTAACCACTCAAGACCAGTTAGTGACCAAGCACGAGTCGCACGAAAACGTGACGCAGAAGCATACGGGTCGCCTTGAACATGATCGATAAACAACGTGAAATCAGTGAAGTCATACTGACCTTTGATTTGTTGGTAAGCACGGTAGTTCTGCTTTTCAATTTTCTTAAGCGTGGCAGTTAACTGATCCATGAAGATATTGGCCTTTTAATTAGAAGCGGGCGGCGATTATAGAAACCACCGCAAGGAGAGTAAAGGAGAGCTTAGGAAGAATAGGCGTATTGGCCACCAATTTGACGCTGATTAAACAAACTTTGTTCGAACTCGTTACAAGGCATCGGTTTTCCGTACAAAAAGCCTTGTCCGATATCGCATCCTTCGCCAATCAAAAACTGCTCTTGTTGTGGCGATTCAATTCCTTCAATGACCACTTGCAGCTCAAGTTTTTTCGCAATATGGATGATGGAACAGATGATTGCGCGGTCATCGTCGGATTTTTCCATTTGCTGAACAAAACTCTTGTCGATTTTGATGGCATCAAAAGGGTACTTCTTCAAATAACTGAAAGAGGCGTAGCCCGTACCAAAATCATCAAGTGACAATGTCACGCCAAGTTTATTCAATTTTTTAAGGGTTGTTCGTGCGACCACTTCATCAGCAATTAACGCACTTTCTGTCACTTCTAACTCAAGAAAACGTGCCGGAAGGTGAAACGCTTCGAGAAGGTGTTCAACTTGCTCGGCAAAATTCACGTTTTGCAGTTGAATAGGAGAGACATTTACCGCAACTTTGAAATTATCGAATAACTCAGACCACTGTTTGGCTTTGTCGATAGCAGTACGCAAAACAAATGAGCCAACTTCAAATATGAGCCCATTTTGCTCAGCCATGTGGATGAGCGCTTCGTTAGATACATCACCTAAAACGGGGTGACGCCAGCGTAATAGTGCTTCTGCACCTATCCATTTGTGCGTATGAGGGTTCACTTTCGGTTGGAAATACAACATCAAATCGTCATTACGTACCGCTTGGAGCAGATAACTTTCGAGCTGATTATGGTTGTTCAACTCATGCGTGTGGCTCTCACAGAAGTAACTGTAAGCTTCACCCGACTCTTTACATAGCAACATCGCGTAACAAGCATTTTGTAGAAGCTGTTTAGCACTGCTCGAACGATGAGCCTGAACTACGCCAACGTAGGAGTGCAAATGCACCTCTGTGTCGTTGATGTAGAAGTTCCCCACGCTGATATTGGTGATTTTATCGAGCAGATTATGCAGTTTCGAATCAGCATCTTCTCCCCATAACAAAAGCACTAAGTCGTTTGAACTTGGGCGGCCAGTAATGAAGTAGTTTGAATCGTTCGTCCCAAGGCGCTTACGAAATTCTTTGAGGATCTCATCAAACGCTTCAAAGCCGTATCGAGTTTGTATGCTACGCGCATTACTAAAGCCCACATTTATAACAATTAAAGACTGATGCCCGTGTTCTAGGGATTGAAGCGTATCTTCAACCACCGCTTCCAGTGCGGCGCGATTAAGAAATCCGGTACCTTGGTCATGGGTTTTCTGGTAGTTAACTTGTCTTTCTGCGGCTTTGCGGCGGTCAATTTCTTGAGTGAGTGAAAAGCTGAGTTGGGCGAGGTCAGTGGTTCGGTTTTCTACGCGATTTTTAAGTTCGCTGTTAAGTCTCAACAGTTTGTATTGTTGGTAGACAACAGCAAGTTGAGCTTCTATTGAGTCCTTGAACGTATTGAGCAATTGCCGGTAAGTTTCGCTGTACTCATTGGCTTTAGAGTCCAACATACAAATGGTTCCAAACGTTTCGCCATTTGGCCAAAACAACGGCAAACCACAATAGGAGAGCATACCAAGTTTGATGTCCGGATTATTCGACCATTTTTCATCGGCAAGGGCATCGGGAACAACCAGTTGGCTTTTGGTTTCAATGACATGTTCACAGTACAAACCATGTCCAAGATCTTCTTTGTCACCAGCTTTATATGGATTACCTTGAGTGTCGCTTGAGGTGTTTACTTCGATGTGGTTTTGATGCACTCGCATGATAAGCGTGGTTGGCACGTCTGCAATCTGTGCGAGGAGATTGACGATATCCTGCCAGCTTCGCTGCATGGATTCAGGAATCTCATAATCTAGTGTTTGAAATCTCCCCATAGAGGCCTTCCTTTCCGGTAGTTTCACATCCTGTGAATCGAAGATTTATGCAGTAGTAATTGTTATAACATTAGTCGTTTTACTTAAGTATAGGGTCGCCCACAGACGAAACAAAAAAAAGTCCTGAAAACCTTTCAGGACCCTAAATTGTTGGAAGCCATCTCAAATATGAAACAAATTTGACGAACTTATGGCTTAAGTGACGCCAAGGTTTCTAACGAAATGTCTTGCGAGTAGTCTACATCGTCAAAGTTAAAGCCGTTGAGTTTCATGAACTCGTCTTTAAAGCCTTGGTAATCACCAATCTCTTTAAAGTTCTCCGCATTCATTTGTTCTAATAAATGACTCACTTCAGCCTGCGTTTGCGGATCCAGTTCTAAATCATCAATTCGAATCAATCGCTCGCCATCAACAGGAACTTTAGGCTGATCGTAAAGCTTCGTCGTGAACAGACGTTGCATTTGTTCGATGCAGCGTTCATGCGTGCCTTTCTCTTTCATTACTCGGTATAGAGCTAAAAGGTAAGGGCTCAGAGCAGGGATGAAAACACTGGCTTTCGTTACCAGCGCTTTACACACCGTGGCGTAAGCACCACCGTCGAAGTTAGCCAGTTTCAGATTCAATGCATGGCTGGTTTGGTGCAAATCAATTTTGGCTCGGCCTAAAGTACCATCGAGATAGATTGGGTGAGTAACTTCTGGGCCCATGTATGAGAATGCAATGGTTTTGCAACCTCGAGCAACGGATTCCGTGTTGATGAGAGTATCAATCCAGCTTTCCCAATCTTCCCCCCCCATGACCTTAATGGTCGCTTCTGCTTCCTCTTCGGTGGCGGGCTCGAGCGTGGTTTCAACCCATTGATCATTTTCAAGTAAGATGGAAGCGCCAGTAACCGACTCACCAATAGGCTTAATCACACTGCGCCAGAACGTATCTGAATGAGGTTTTGGACGAACGCCCGCTGCAAGGCTGTAAATCACCAAATCGACTTCACCTTCAAAGTAGGTTTCGATCGCTTCGATAACTTCATTACGGACAGAGTCAGAGAATGCATCACCAACAATATTGATTGCAGTGCGTCCTGCATGTGTTGCTTCTTGTTTGAAAAAGATGTTGTTGTACCAGCCTGCGCTGCCAACCCCTTTCTCAGATGGACCTCGTTCAAACGAGACGCCAATGGTGTCTGCTTCAGCGCCGCCAAACGTTAGGGCAATACGTGCTGCTAACCCAAAACCGGAGGAAGCACCAATAATTAAAACTCGTTTAGGGCCGCTTTTGATCTGCGGGGCTTTTTTTACGTATTCAATTTGCTCTTTTATGGATGCATGGCAACCGTGTGGATGTGCAGAGCGAGCAACAACACCTTGAATTAACGGTTCTATTCGCATTGTTGTGATCTAACCTCGGTGAGTGGAATTCTGGTTAGATTAACGTAAAGTTAGGTAAAACTTATTGAGCTAGACCATCAAAATTAGAGATGTTTAACCAATTCTTGAGCAACGAATTCCGCAATCCAAGGTTGAGCTTCAGGTTTCGGATGTAAGCCATCATCCATCATCCACTCTGGCTTGGTGATCACATGCTCTAAGAAGAACGGCATTAACTGAACTTGTTGATGCTCAGCCAATTTAGGATAGATGTCGTAAAACATGTCGCTGTAGCGCTTGCCGTAGTTAGGTGGGACACGAATTTGCATCATGACCACATTGGCACCAGAATCTTTGATCATGCTAATCATTTTCGACAGATTCGACGTAATAACTTTTGGAGGGAAGCCACGCAACCCATCATTGGCGCCCAACTCGATAAGAACTAAGTCGGGTGTATGTTGGTCAAGCAGTTGCGGGAGGCGAGCCAAACCGTTGCCAGTAGTGTCTCCGGAGATGCTGCCATTAATAACTGTTACATCTTGCCCGTGTTCGAGCAGCGCGTCAGGGAGTAAGCTAGGCCAACTCTTCTCAATCGGCATTTGATAGCCAGCACTCAAGCTATCACCAAGAACAAGAAGCTTTTCGCTTGCTTGCGATGCGGCGGAAAGACAAAAAAAGAGAACTAAGGAAAGTAAACGAATCATGCAAACACCTGTACTCAAAGCACCTATTGTTCAAGCGAATTTGGTTTCTAAACAAGTCTCTACTAATCAAGAACAATTAACAATCCTTAAAGATGTAAATGTTGACATCAGAAAGGGCGAGACCATCGCAATTGTCGGCACATCTGGTGCAGGCAAATCCACGCTAATGACATTGTTGGCGGGGCTCGACACACCAACCTCCGGAGAAATCACGCTTCTAGGACATGAACTTTCGAAGCTAGATGACGAAGCTCGTGCGAAAATCCGAGCCGATTCTCTAGGATTTGTCTTTCAAAGCTTTCTACTTATCCCAAGTTTGAGTGCACTTCGCAATGTGACCTTACCGTGTCTTTTACGCGGAGAAGCCGAAGATGAAGCACGAGCGACAGAATTGTTGACCGCTGTAGGATTGGAAAAGCGACTCGACCACTTACCAAGTCAACTTTCTGGTGGTGAACAACAACGCGTTGCGTTGGCCAGGGCATTTATGACTCAGCCAGAATTGCTGTTTGCTGATGAACCGACAGGGAACCTTGATCACCAAACCGCGGATAAAGTCATCGAGCTGTTGTTCGATCTCAATAGCCAGCACGGTACGACATTAATATTGGTCACTCATGATGTGAACTTAGCAAGCCGATGCGACAGAATTTATCGTATGGAGGCGGGTGAGCTTAAGGAGGAGATGTAATGTCAGCAGTATCTTCAAGTGAAGTAACATCTTCAGATCAACGTGGATTGAAGCAACACTCTCCGAATAAAAGTTTGGTGCGTTGGAGTTTGGGCGAAATTAGGCAAGGAAACCTTTGGCCGATCAGCGTCGCTCTGGTGTTGGTCATCGCGAGTATTTTTGCATTGTCTGCACTTGCATCTCGTATGGAGCAAGTGATTGTCAAGCAGGGCAAGGATGCATTAACAGCGGATGCGGTGTTCGTTTCCGCAAACCCATTATCTGACTCGCTATTAAAATCGACAGAGCAACTTGAGCGCTCCGTTATGACCCGATTTTCGACCATGGCTTTTAGCGATAACGGAATGCAGCTTATTTCTGTACGAGGTGTCGATGAAAGTTATCCTTTAATGGGAGAGTTGGTTTTAGATGGGAATGAGTCAGGTCGCGTGAAGCCTAACCAGCTTTGGTTAGACGAACGCATTATGGCTCAATTAGAAGTTAACAAAGGTGACAATGTCACCATTGGTGATGCAGATTTCACCGTTTCAGGTGCCGTGCTGATGGAGCCGGGTTTAAGTTTCAATCCATTCCAACAAATGCCTGCTGCGTATATTCACCAAAGCGACGTAGAAAAAACAGGCGCGATACAAGTCGGCAGTCGAGTGCAGTATCGACTGTTTCTAAAAGCTGACAATGCGGCGCTAAAGCAACTCCAAGATAAGACAGTTCTGTCACCAAGTGATCGCTGGCGTACTCAAGATACCGCGAGTCGCAGCAATGAAGTTTTTGATCGCACTACACAGTATTTATCATTGACCGTAGCTATCGTCATAATTATGGCCGCGACAACGTTGGTTCTTACTTGCCAAAACTACGTGAATAGCCGAACTCAAACCATCGCAATGTTGAAAAGCCTTGGCGCGAGCAGACGTTGGATAGAAAAGTGGTTATTGATTCAAGTTGCCATTCTATTGGTAACCGCCAGCATTGTCGGACTCATTCTGGGTAGCGGCTTGGAATATTTGTTACGTATTCCTCTGAAAGATCTCTTGCCAAACCCATTACCGAGTTACGGCGTCACTCCGTTTATTGTCGCTGTGGTTTCTGCCATTCTCATCACCGTTCCGGCGCTTGGTATCCCGCTACTTGGCTTAATTAAGACACCAGCACTTGAGGTTTTACAGCAGGGCACAGCGCAACGATCTTGGAAGCGACTGCTGCTCGTTCTTGTCCCTGTGCTTCCATTGCTCGCGTTGTACGCAAACAACACTTTGGTCTGGATTGTACTTGCGGGTATTGCAGCACTATTTGTCGTGTTGGCCGGATTAAGCATCGCATTGACGAAGTTATTCTCCCGCTTTGCCACCAAACCAGCGATGAAGTTGGCACTGAGCCGGATCAACCGCACGCCTATAACCAGCGGTCTGCAGTTTGGTGCGCTGTCGCTTTCTTTGATGCTCCTTTCCATTATTTGGCTTGTCCGTAGCGATATCCTCGCAGATTGGGAACGGACTTTGCCTGCGGATGCGCCTAATGTATTCGCATTAAACATTGCCGATCATGAACTGGCTAACTACCTAGAAACACTGGATAAAAATGGAGTGACGCGGTCACAAGCATTTCCAATTATTCGAGGACGACTCACAGAGATTAATGGCCAAAACGTTAAAGACGTTGAATATGAAGGGGAAGGCTCTGACGCAATCCGTCGAGAGCTTAACTTAACATGGGGTGATCAGTTACCAGAATATAATGACGTTCTTTCAGGAAAATGGACGAACGCAAACAGTGTTTCTGTTGAGGCAGATGTCGCGCGCGATTTGGGTATTCAACTTGGAGACGAATTAAGGTTTGTTATCAACAGCCAAAACTTTGATGCGACGGTGGATACCATTCGTCATGTTGAGTGGCGAGATATGAAGCCTAACTTCTATTTCATCTTTTCTTCTGATGTGATGGCAAATGTTCCGGGTTCATATTTAATTAGCTACCGAATCAATGAAGGAAACGAATCGCTGCTTACATCAATGTCGAGAGCGCACCCAACAGTTTCTGTGTTAGACATCCGAACTATGGGAGAGAAAATACAGGCACTAATACAACAAATCGTTTCTGCGATCACTATTCTTGCTTTGTTAGGCGTAGTTGCAGGGCTATTGCTCATTTTTACATTATTGCGCTTGAGCTTGTCTCAACGTCAGCAAGAAATCCGTCTGTATCGTACGCTCGGCTCAAGCAAAAAACGGATTAATACAACCTTGTGGGCGGAATACGGAATTATGGCGCTTGTCGCAAGTTCTGTCGCCGTTACGGCTGCCGAAGCCTGTGTAGCAGCAGTGATGAAGTATGGGTTTGACCTCAATGCTCAAATTCACCCTGAATTGTGGATAGCTTTACCGTTAGCCACTTTCGTTACACTGGCACTTGTTGTAATGAGTTTGTTGAAAAGATTGCTAACGCCAGTAAACACTTAATACCCATTTATATAACTAACGCGGACTCACTCCATGACATTTTTATTTTAGTTATCCACAAAAACGGTGGATAACTTTTGGGATAACTGGAGAGGTCAAAAATAGGGGTGATTCCGCAAGCTTTACGCCATGGGTCTTAGAGTGGGATTCTTATACACAACAGGCTAAAAATTCGCTCATCAAACCACTTCGTCAAGCACTTTTTTTGCAATTTTTTTATTCCGTAAAGCAACTTTTAAAGTTATCGCAAACCCATGAACTTTTTGTGATTTTAATCATGCCCAAACCCGAGTAGAATCACGGTTAGTAAAGATTTCTCCTTATAAAATTTTTAGTGAAGCAATGAAGTCTGAGTTTCTAAGTCATAAAGATAAACACATCGCCGTTGTAGGTGGTGGTGTAGCCGGTGCCACAGCCGCCATTCATTTTGCAGAGTTGGGATTCAAAGTCTCTGTTATTGAAAAGGGCGTCTCGTTAGTCAACGGCCCACCAATTTGTCACCTTCATGCGGGCGGTAATTTGTATCGTGAAATTTCTGAACAACAATGTTTGGATTTGCTTGCGCAATCTATAGATACGATCAGACTGTATCCTCACTCACTGAATATTCGTCCTACCATTATTGCCGTACCTCACTCTGATGGGGGTGACCCATTCGCGCTGCTGCCTCGCTTAGAGGTGATTAAAAGTGCTTACCAGGCGTTAGTCGACAAAGACGAACACAACAAAGTACTTGGCGAGCCTGAAGAGTATTTCAAACTGTATTCGAAAGAAGAATTGCAGGAACTGGCAAAACAAAACCAACCAGAACATCCATCCACATTTGATGAATGGAGCATTCCTTTTGCTCAGCACGCTGATTTAGAACAATTAAAATATCCGGTCGTTGCCGTTCAGGAGTATGGTTGGAGCGTGTTCCGTTTAGCGGCTATTGCTAACTTAACCTTAGCAAAACTGCCGAATTCAAACGTGATTACTCAAGCGACACTGAATCAGGCTGATTGGCTTGGTGATCATTGGCAATTGACTTACGAACACAATGGCGTCAATTGTTTGCTTACTTGTGATTACTTAGTCAACGCATGTGGTTTCGAGACGGGAACTATTGATAACGCAGTTGGTGCTAAGCGTGACCGTTTAGTTGAATTCAAAGCCGCTTACGTGACCAAATGGAACGAATGTAACCAGCAATGGCCAGAAGTCATTTTCCACGGCCCCCGTGGCACAGATAAAGGAATGGCGCAGTTAACTCCCTATGGAGATGGCTATTTCCAGCTGCACGGCATGACGAAAGAGATCACGTTGTTTGAAGATGGCTTAGTTGAAAGCACGGCACTCTCTGCTCAACCTGAGCTACCTGTTCCGTTACTGTCTAAAATTCGCAGTGGGTGGCGTGAAGAAATTTTGGGAGAAAGAACGCATAACGCAATACAACACATGGCCCAATTTATCCCTGATTACAAAACAGCGGAAAAAGGTGGCAAAGCATTGTTTGGTGCTCAACAGATTCCAGGCACAGATCCTGTGCTTCGCGCGGCAGATGTTTCATTCGAACAAAATCACTACGCTCGAATTGAAGTTGTGAAAGCGTCTTCTACGTTGTTAGCTGCTCAAAAAATGCTTCAGTATTGGTTTGATATCACGCCTCAACAAAATGTAGAAGCGCAACATCCAGTGACCGTTAATTGGTCTGAAGACAAAATCGAACAATACGCGATTAAACTGACCGAAGAACGAGGCTATCCGCATGCTCTAGCTGAACGCTACGGGATGTAAACAGCCAAAAACTGAATAGGGCTCAGTAGCCAAAAAACTGAGCCCACTGACACCACACATCCTGCAAACCTTGTCTATCACCCTTGATGAAACGCACTTTCTGACCCGGCTTCGCTTGCGCTAATCTAGGCAAATCTATTCTTGCAACACAACCAAGCTTTGGATACCCGCCAATGGTTTGGTGGTCATTGAGTAATACAATCGGATTACCATCATGGGGAATTTGAATGGCGCCTAGCGCGATCCCTTCAGACAAGATGCCATCATAAGGTGGCTTTACCGTATTTCCTTCAAGGCGATAGCCCATTCGATTAGAGTCTGGCGATATCGCAAAGCTTCCCGAATAGAGTTTTTCTTTAGCTTCAACACTGAAATCATCACATTGATAACCTTCAATAACGCGTAGTGTAATTGGCAAGTTGTAATCTGGCTTGAAACGAAATGTCATGATTCTTGGTTTATGGTTAGGTAATGAATGAGCGTCAAAAGGGAGAACATCTCCAGCTTTTAGAGCGTTACCATTGGCTTCTAGTCCACCTAATGCTTCACGAAGCACGGTCGATGAGCTCCCAAGGTGCTCAGGCACATTGAAGCCACCTTTTACAGCGAGATAGGCGCGAAGGCCATTTCTCGCCATTCCGAACTGAAGCTTTTGCCCTTTTTTTATCGAAAAATCCGACCAATTAGCAATAGGGTGACCATCTACTGATGCATTAAGATCGCCGCCACAAATTGCCAGGTGACAGTCTTGTAAGGCGACAAAACAAGCATTGCCTAGCGTAATCTCGATTGCTGAGCAATTCACACGATTTCCAAGTAAATGATTAGCCCAACTGTAGGCGTAATCATCAACAGGGCCACCTTGCGTTATCCCGATGTGAGCAAGACCAAAACGGCCAAAGTCTTGAATCAGTGACAAAGGCCCTGACTTTTCAACTAATAATCCTGATGCGCTCATAACGCTCCCCCTAATTCAAGAAATTCCTGTTTTGATACCGCATAAAACGTGACCTTGTCACCAACTTCAAAAGGAATAAAAGGAGGAGTATCCGAAAAGAGTGAGAGTGGAGAACGACCTATGATATTCCAACCACCTGGACTGTCTGATGGGTAAACGGCGGTCTTACTATCGGCAATGCCGACACTTCCTGATGGCACAAACGTTCTCGGCGTTTTTAACCTAGGCATGGTGATACTCTCTTCGACATCAGAAAGAAAGGCGAAGCCAGGTGCAAACCCAATCGCAGAAACGGTATATACTGGCTTTGTATGAGCATCAATAAGCGCGCCGATATCAATGCCTTGTTCTTCAAAACGCTTCAAATCTAAAGCAGTTTCTTCCGAGTAATAAACGGGTATCGAAATTTCGTTAGGTTCACCCTTGTCGGCTTTATTTGGATCAAAAGCGACTAAGATATTGTGCAGTATGCCGACTAACTGAAATTCACTGATTCTGAACGGTAAGTAATCAATTAACACGGTTCGATAGGAAGGAACGATATTCATGACAATATGAGACAGATGTTGGTTCATTGCTCGCGCTAACTGTCCAATTGAGTTTTCAGAAATGGTTTCATCAAATCGAATCAAAATGCTGCATTCAGAAACCAAATCAATCGAGAACTTTGTTTGATGCATTAATTTCCTCCGGAGTAGAGGCTTTGACGAATTTTTTGAATCAAAGCGATCGACTCTTCATTGTCTCCATGGACGCATATTGTGTCCGCTTCTAACAAGATATAACTGCCTGAAGCGGTTTTTACTCGGCCCGAATCAGCCAATGTTCTGACTTGTTCTAAAATCGCAAGCTCATCTTTCAAAACGGCATTTGGATGCGTTCTTGGTGTCAACATCCCATCATCCTGATACAGGCGATCGGCAAACGCCTCAAACAACAATGGCACATCATAATCGTCCGCGATTTCTAAATATTTTTCGTTCTCTTGCGATGCAAGGATCATCAACGGTACTTTAAACAGTGCGGCTGCTTTAACGACCGCTCGAAAAACCGCATCGCTTTTCATCATATCGTTGTAAAGGGCACCATGAGGCTTGATATAACCGATATCGGTATACTGCGCACGGCACAATGCCTGCAACGCGCCTACTTGATAGATCACCATGTTAGTAATTTCATCGCTGCTCATACTGAGGCTGCGTCGACCAAAACCTTGTAAGTCGGGATAACCGGGATGCGCACCAATATCAACATCGTGAAGATTCGCTAAGGTAATCGTGTCGTGCATCACGTTCGGATCGGAAGCGTGAAAGCCACAAGCAATGTTCGCCATATCGACATGAGGCATCACGCTATCGTCAGCGCCCATCTTCCAAGAACCAAAGCTCTCGCCCATATCGCAATTTAATGTCAGTTGCTGTTTATTCAATGTCATATATTTTTAGTTACCTTAGCAATCACATCACGATGCAGGAAAAACCTTTTATCTTCAGTGACTCAGTTCATTCTTCAAACAACCAGAATGAGATTTTTACTTAGAACTCGAGCTGAGAAAGATCATTAGAGTCCAGCACGTCGTTATCGTTCTTTGATTTGATCCGAATTTTAAGGTAATTCGGTCCTTTTCAATCCAATTTTTGAGAATTTAACGTTATTTTGCTTTGCCATCATGTTAGTCTTACGGCTTCTATTGGGTGATAGTTTGCATAACAACTCTTTTGTCTTCTAGCTGTTGTTGTGCGACAGGAATATATATGTCATTACGAGCAAAGCTTATCTGGCCGATTCTGGTTTTTATTACGGCAATCTTTGTTGCTTCAAAAGGTTATACCTCGTACACCGCATACCAATCGTCAAAACATGAGTTGGTTGAGCAAACTCGCAAGTTAATCAATAACGTGTCTTATTCAATTAAAGATGCGCTCACAACAAAGAACAAGCGAAAAGCACAAACTATTCTGGCCGATCTTCTAGAACAGCCCAACGTTTCTAGAGTGAAGTTGTATGATAGGGCCAATGAACCTTTTGTTGTGCTTGAAGGGAGCGGGGAGTCTGCTCCAGTGCCCAGTCAAAATGAAAGAAGTAAGCTCGATGCATTAGGGTACGCGTTGTCCGCCAAGTTTTTGTACGTACTTGAGCCTATCATCCATGAAGGGCATGTGATTGGCTCAATTCGAGTGACGTTGTCACACATTCCAATTATAAATGCGCAACATTCATTCTTGAAAGATGCCGGCGTACTTCTGCTGATATTGGCGGCTGGTGGCATTATTTTCTACATTACCATTGATCGTATCATTCTAAGACCGTTGCTCGATCTCAACGGTGCAATTCAAGATGTTACTTTTGGTAATGCCTCTCACGTACAAATTCGTCATCATTCTAAAGACGAACTGGGCGAAGTTATTCACGCATTCAACCGAATGATGACCAAACTCCGAAAAAGGGAAAAACAACGCCAACATTCGTTAGCTACGCTCGAACAAAAAAGAGCATTTTCAGAAGAAGTCATTGAATCCATTCAGTATGCGTTAGTTATTACCGACAACCTTGGCACCATTATCCACAGTAATGCTGCGACTCAGCATATATTTCAGAAAACACCGGAAACATTAGAAAATGCGAATATCCGCGATCTGATAAAAACAAAAATGCCGAACGAGCTTAGCCAAATTCTTAGTCGATGCTTAGAGTGTGATGATATCCACCTTCAAAACATTGATAACGAACAGCAGCTAAGCCTAACGACTCGTCGTTTGTCTAACCACGGTTATCTTCTCTTCGCCATTCAAGACATCACAGAGATTGAAGAGGCGATGAATCGCCAGCGCGTAGCTGGTCGAGTGTTTGAAGCCAGTCAAGACGGCCTTATTGTGCTTAATCACAAAGGCGTCATCACCATGGTTAACCCAGCAGTCACCAAGCTTGTGGGTTTAGAAATCGACCAGTTAGTTGGTCAGTCTTTCATTCAAACTATTCGTTGGCGAAAATTACAAGAAATGATGCCGAGTATCATTGAGTCCATTGAAAACTATGGCGTATGGCAAGGGGAAGTGATTGAGCAAAATCACTTAGGCTTACTTGTGCCAATGTTTGCTCGAGTAAATCGCATCGTGAAGTGCGAGGATAACGGTTTCTACGATTTGGTCATTATTCTTACCGATCTCTCCAATGCAAAAGAGATGGAGCGCCTCGAATATCTCGCACATCATGACGCGCTTACAGGATTAGCAAATCGTTCTAAGTTCCATTTAGAGCTGGAAGATTTAGTCCAAAGATCAGGCTATCAGCGCGATGAATTTGCGGTACTTTATCTTGATCTAGATGGTTTTAAGGAAATCAACGACACATACGGCCATGACGCTGGGGATGAAGTTTTAAAACGTGTCGCAGATCGTTTGACATCGGCGACTAGGCATAGTGACTTAATCGCACGCCTGTCTGGCGATGAGTTTGTTATGCTGGTCAACCCGGCCAATCAAAAAGTCGTAACGCGAATCGCCGAGCAATTGTTAGAGAGCATCTGCGCGCCTATTGAATACAAAGGTAATGAGTTAAAAGTCGGCGTGAGCATTGGGGTGAAATTGGTTGGCGTTAATGAACGAGACGCAACCCGTATTTTAAAGAGTGCGGATACCGCAATGTACCAAGCGAAGAAAGCCGGAAAAGGGCAAGCAATATTAATGGGATGCGAATTGCAAGAGACCGTTTAAATTGTCGCATTAAAGCTTTACACTAACCGGATTCGCGTCAGAAGGATTGATAAAATGAAAGTACTTGTTACGGGTGGTATGGGCTACATTGGCAGCCACACTTGTATTCAAATGATCGAAGCTGGTATGACACCAGTTATTCTCGATAACCTATACAACAGCAAATCTACAGTCTTAGAGCGCATTGAAAAAGTATGTGACGTAAAGCCTACTTTTATCGAAGCGGATATTCGCGATAAGGCTGCGCTTGTTGAGGCACTAAAAGCGCACAATATTGAAGCCGTTATTCACTTTGCAGGCCTAAAAGCAGTCGGAGAATCAGTAGAAAAACCGCTTGAGTATTACGATAACAACGTAAATGGCACACTTGTTCTTGTGGACGCAATGCGTGAAGCAGGCGTGAAATCACTGGTATTTAGCTCATCTGCGACAGTTTATGGTGATCCTGCATCAGTGCCAATTACTGAGGACTTCCCAACTAGTGCGACTAACCCATACGGTCGTAGCAAGTTAATGGTAGAAGAGTGCTTAACTGACTTCCAAAAAGCGAATCCAGACTGGAGCATCACACTTCTTCGTTACTTCAACCCTGTTGGTTCGCACCCAACTGGTGAGTTAGGTGAGGACCCGCAAGGTATTCCAAACAACCTGATGCCATTTATTTCTCAAGTAGCGGTTGGTCGTCGCGAATTTCTATCTGTCTTCGGCAGTGACTACCCAACCAAAGATGGTACTGGTGTTCGTGATTACATTCACGTAATGGATCTATCAGATGGCCACGTTGCTGCGCTAGAAAAAGTCGGCAGTAAAGCTGGTTTGCACATCTACAACCTTGGTACCGGTAATGGTTACAGCGTTCTTGAAATGGTAAAAGCATTTGAAAGCGCGTGCGGTAAAAATGTGCCATACCAGCTGGTTGAACGTCGACCTGGTGACATTGCAGAATGTTGGGCAGATCCTTCAAAAGCAATGAATGAACTAGGCTGGAAAGCATCACGTACTCTTGAAGAGATGACAGGGGACACATGGCGCTGGCAATCAAATAACCCACAAGGTTACCCAGATGCATAGCCTTTTAACACAATAACAACAAAAAGGCGCATTCCAGCGCCTTTTTTGATCTAAATCGGAAAAAATCGTAAATTACTGGTTAAAAGGTAGCAACCAAATAGATAAGTGCTAAACTACCCATGACTCTTAATTTAGGTCGTAAATTTTCTTGTAGCTATTGGGGTAGTTCATGGAGCTTGGTCTGATCATCGCATTCATCGTTGCAGCAGCAGTGATGGTGAAGAAAGAGATGGCAAAACAGTAAGCTTTCATTTTTCATACTTTTCTTAACATTTTTAAAATGAAAGCCAATTAAAAAAGCCAGCATTAAGCTGGCTTTTGTGTTTTCGGAGGCTTTAGAACTCGTATTTTGCTGTAATTGACCAGTTCCGCCCAGCTTGAGTCAGATCTTTGTTCTCTGTCTGAAGGTCACGCACATCATTCCAATTGTAGTACTCTTCATCTGTCACGTTGAACAGACCTGCTCGCAACGTAAGATCTTTAATAGGTTTGTAGTACGCGGTGATATCTACAACCGTAGCAGCAGAGATAGGCAACACTTTATCGTCATTTATGTCGCTTTTATGTTTAGAAGCTGTGTAGTTAATGGTTAACGTGGTTCCCCAGTTTTGTTCTGAATCGTAATTAAAACCAGCGACAAGGTTCCAAGGGTTAACACTGTTTAGTGGATTATTGTTTCCATCTTCACCTTCAGTATACGCCGCTGCTACACGAGAGCTAAAGCCTTCGATTGGCATGAACTTGTTCCACGAAAGTTGGTTTGAAAACTCAATACCTTTAATTGTCGCTTTGCCTATATTCACGTACTGCTTAATCGCAGGGTCAGTCACTGGCGTCCCAGTGCCAGAGACGGTTTTACTTTCGATGAAGTTGTCGTAGTCGCTGTAGAAAACTGACACTTCACTGCTAGAAATGTCATTGTTATGTCGCCAACCAAACTCGTACGAAATGCTGTCTTCTGCTTTTAAATCAGGATTTGGCTTAAAAATGTAGCCATGCATTGGGTTACCGAAAGAGTAGTACAACTCCTGGAAATCTGGAGCACGGAAACCTTGGCTGATTTGCGCGAATAAACGATGTTGCTCATTAAGCTTATAAACAGAACCTAAGCGGCCTGTAAATGCAGAATCAGAGAACTTTTTGTAGTCGCTAGCCGCGTTACCACTTGGGTTGCTGCTTGTTTCGCCTGGATCGGTTTCAAATGCATCCCACCGTACGCCTGGAGTAATCGTAAAGTTACCTACCGTAATCTCGTCTTGTAAAAAGAGCCCGTAACGACGCTCACTCGCAGAAGGAATATAGAAAATTTCTTTGTTCGCGTTTGCACTGTTGTACTCTTTGTTGACGTTCTTAATGTCTTTATCACTAAAGGATGCACCGTACACAAAGTAATGCTCTGTACTACCAAGCGAGAGATATTTGTCAAACTGTGAGTCAAACTGGTAGCCTTCATCCTCGTAGATGTAGTCTTTACGTTGGATATTCTGACCTTTAACACGATCAGTAATGCCGTTTTCTTCTTTGTTAAGCCAATCTAGTTGCCAGGTAAGGGAGTCCGCTAGGGCCGTTTGCATCTCCCAAATATGTTTTATACCAACTTGATATTGCTCTGTTACATCTTCACTTGTTGCATTCGTATAACCGTTGTAAGACTGCTTTCCGTTGCCTTTGTTGCGAATATAATTCCCATTGAACTCAACACGATGTGCATCATTGACTTGGTACTGAAGTTTAACCAGTAAGTTGTTCGCTTCAGTACTTGCATCTGCTAGATCTCCAAAGTTATCCAGTTCATTGCCGTCGCGACGCGTATAGGCAACTAGAGATTCCAAATCGCCAGTTTTGTTCGCTAGTGCAACAGATTCACTGAGTGTATTGTCTTCGGAAGAGTAGTTGAACTTCGCATGGCCCCCAAAGTTACGACCCTTAAGGAAATCAGCCGGATCTTTGGTTTCAAATGCAACAATGCCACCAATTGCGTCAGAACCATGCAGAGACGATGCTGCACCTTTTACAATTTCAACCGCTTTTATTAGGTCGGTATCCACGTTAACGCGAGCAGAGTTAATGAACGTATTCCCTGATTCGAACTGGTTACCTTGAGATACGCCGTCCACAAGAACCTTAATTCGGTTACCTTCGATACCACGAATATTGATACTCTGGACACCTTGACGCGAGTTGGTCTTAACTGTGACTCCTGGCGTGTACTCAAAGAGATCATCTAAGCCAGTGACCATGCTTTCTTCGATGTTCTTATCAGTAACGACGGCAACAGAAGCAGCAGTGTCTTCGATTTGGCTATTAGTACGAGTCGCAGTCACGACCACTTCATTGAAGGTTGAATGGTCTTCAGCGTAGGCACCTTGGGATAGTGCAATTAGAATAGAGGCTGATAAAATTGATTTATTATACATTGGTTTCAATACCTTAAATCCATAATAGGCAATAACAACGCGCAAATGCTAATGGATCTAAATAATAATTACTATCATTATCATTTTAATATTTAAATTTTGATGTCGTCTATTCTTGAATGCTTGGCATTTCTAGTCTTTATTTATCAGTGTGTTATATTGTTGAAAACGATTTCTGACAAATCTATCCAAATATCACAGCTGTGACTCACATCACACAAAGGGAGTTATCGTGCAGAGCCCTATCACTTTAGAAGCGCTCCATATCTTGGATGCGATAGATCGCAGAGGCAGCTTTGCGGCAGCGGCAAATGAGCTCGATAGAGCACCATCTTCACTGAGTTACCAAATCCAAAAGCTCGAACAAGATCTCGACATCAATATTTTTGACCGTTCAGGACACAAAGCGCTCTTTACGGAGGCGGGTAAGCTCATTTTGGAAAGAGGGCGTGCAATTCTGCAAGCGAGTGAAAAGTTAGTGAATGATGCGACTTTGCTTGCTAACGGTTGGGAGTTGGATATTACTGTTGCGTTTGATGGCATCATTCCAGTTTCAAACTTCTTTCCGATGGTGGATGCGCTGGCGGAAGTAAGCTCGACACGCATTAGGCTGCAAGAAGAAATTCTTGCAGGAAGCTGGGAATCTCTGAATACAGGAAGAGCCGATCTGCTTGTGTGCCCTTCGTTGGATACGTTACCGCAAGAAGTGAAAGCAGAGAAAATTGGCAAGATGTCCATGATTTGGGTTGCGGCAACCGAGCATTACGTTCACAAACGCAGTGGCGAGTTTGATGATTCAGCAAGAGAGAAATACCGAATTATTGCCATTGCAGACACCGCGCGCGAACAGCCAGCACTTTCGATAAACATCATTCAAAAGCAACCTAGACTCACTGTTACTAACTTTACAGCAAAAGTAGAAGCATTAACCGCAGGCTTAGGGATTGGTACCTTACCTAGACAAATCGCGCTACCGTTAATAGAAAAAGGCGTACTCAAACAAATTGAAGGCACAGAAGAACAGCCGATGGATATCATTCTAGCGTGGAGAAGAAACACCATGGGTGAAGCGAAATCTTGGTGCATTCAGTATCTGAAGAAGAATTGGAAACTAAAGTAACAGCGTCACTTTTTACTTCTTAGATTCAGATGAGTCTACTGAATCTAAGAAGTTGAGCGGTAAAAAGAGAGCACGCTCCTCACTCATTAATTTAAAGGTAGCACCATATCTGCCGTACCATCAGCAAACTGGACATCAACTTCAAACCCCAAACGTTGAGCAAGCATCAGCATCCCTCGATTGGTAGGCATCGTCATACCTGACATTTGTTTCGTGCCTTTAATTTTGCAATAGCTGATGATCTTCTCCATCAAGATTTTTCCTAATCCTTTTCCTTTCAAATCTGAGCGAACCAAAATCGCAAATTCAGCATCACTATTGTCTGGCGTGATCAGCGCACGCGCGACACCAATGATCGAAGGTCCACTTTTATCGAATGCTACTGCGACAAAGGCCATCTCTCGGTCGTAGTCAATTTGAGTAAAATTAGCTAAAGCTTCGTGATTGAACTCACCAACCTCTGAGAAGAACCGTTTATAGAGATCTTCTTTAGATACACTATTGATGAACTGAGCGTGGAGTGGCTCATCTTCAGGAAGAATTGGACGAAGAAGGATTGGTTGACCATCACGCAGTGTCACAGTTTCAACAAATTCAGCAGGGAAAGGGCGAATAGCCAGTCGTTTTTGCGCGTCACCTTCATATTTGCAAAGCGTCACATCAGCATCAAGTATGGTTAAGTCATCTCCAGACACCAGCACTGGATGGATATCCAGTCTTTGTATTTCAGGTAACTCAACCGCCATTTGCGAAATACGAACTAAGAATTTTGAAAGCTCAGTAATATCGAGCGCATCTTTGTGTTTCTGAAGACGGATCTTCCCGGACTTTAATGCAACCACGACTAAATAGCGTGCAAGCGTCATATTCAAAGGAGGAAGGGCGGCCACCGCATCTTGAGCGATGTTCCATTCAGATCCACCTTGACCAAGTAAAATGACAGGCCCAAATACCTTGTCGACCGCGATACTGATTCGCAACTCCTCCGCGCTGCCAAGCTTCGCCATGCCTTGAACTAGCAGGCCGTGTACGTTTGCAGATGGGTAACTGAATTTGACGGTATCTAAAATCGATTGTGCAGCGTTAGAAACTTCTCGACTATTTCTCAAATTAAGCGCCACGCCGTGTACGTCTGATTTGTGAGGAATATCAGGAGAGCGTAGCTTCACGGCGACAGGGTAGCCAATATTTTCTGCCATGTGAACTGCTTCGATTTCATCCGATGCTATCCAAGTAGGCAAAACATTAAAGCCAAAGAGCTTAAATAATGGGCTAGTTTGGTGTGTATCCAGTGTGACTGTGTTTTTATCCAGTAGTCGTTCATCTACCCATTCTTTTGCAGAATTTACGCTACCTGAGTGCAGCGGCTCTGCTGTTGTTGGCGTTTCCATCAACTGTTTCTGGTTTCGCCTGTATTCAACGAGGTGCATGTACGCAACGACCGCGCTTTCCGGCGTACGATAGGTAGGTATCCCCGCTTGAGTGAATGCCAGTCGAGCATCTCGAGATGTTTGTTCCCCAGACCAGTTAGTTAGGACATTAAAATGTTTATGTCGAGGGTGATTCTTGATGGCTTCAATAACCGCCAAAGCCGTTTCATAAGAATCAGACACAGCAGAAGGACTGTGCATAATCAAAATCGCATCAGCACAATCATTATTCATTACCGCATTGATCGCATCTACGTAGCGTTTTTTCGTTGCATCTCCGGAAAGATCTATCGGATTAACACCCCGCCAGTTAGACGGCAAAATGGCTCTGAGCTGATCGGTTGTTACTTCGTCCAGAGTCGCTAAATTGCCACCTCGTTCAACTAGTGTATCGACTGCCATGACGGCAGGGCCTCCACCGTTAGTGATGATGGCTAAGCGTTCTCCACGCAACGGAACTGAGTGCGTCAGCGTCTCTACCGCAGCAAATAACTCATGCGTATTGCTAACACGCAGCATACCCGTTCTTCGTATCGCAGAGTCATAAATTACATCGAGCGTATCGCCATCTTGCTGCTCGAACGTATTCATTTCTTTTGAACGACCAGCTTTCAACACCAATATACGACGATTGCGAGAAGCGGCGCGGGCTGCGGACATAAATCGTCGGGCATCTTGAATGGAGTCGACATACAACAATATTGCTTCGGTATTACCATCCATACTCAAATAATCGAGCAAATCTGCAAAATCAATATCTTGTCCACGACCAATCGAGATAAATGAAGAAAAACCGATATTTTTGTCGTTAGCCCAATCTAAAACCGTGGTACAAACGGCAGCCGATTGAGAGATAAAAGCAATCTTTCCCGGCTTTGCTGCGACAGGCGAAAACGTACAATTGAAATTATGCCAAGGTAAGATAATTCCAAGACTGTTTGGTCCAAGAACCCGAATATTAAGAGATGACAAATCTAGCGTTTGTGCATCATCAGAAATTACTATCGCGAATGGAGTACCACGCTCATCCAGCTCTGTGAGAAGTTGTTCATTTCGCGAAGCATTAGTACAGAGAATAGCGATATCCGGCGTATAGGGCAGGGAAGCAACATCGCGATAGGCAATGACGCCCGATACCGCTTTATACCTTGGGGTAACGGGCATGATTGCACCGTCAAACCCACTTTGCAGAAGATTCCGCATAACGACTTGGCCTGCACGGAGTTCTTTTTGAGAGGCGCCAATTACCGCTACGGAACTAGGTTTAAAGAGCTTATGTAGTTTATTCATGTGAACTCCTGCGGCTTGTCGCGGCTTACTTGCAATCTGCTACGTTGATATCAACAATCATAAACGAATAAATAGGCCAGAAAACATAAACGAACCGGACATTGAAGCAAATCTATACAGTGCTTGTAGAGTTTGTGTTACTCATCACATCAAATTCGCAGATTATTGTATTTGATGCTTGATAAACGGGCCTGCTATCGGCATGATTTATCGTAATATTTATCCAGAGCGTTTGTTACTTCATGAAAAAAATCGCAATCATTGGCTTATCAGTCCTTCTTTCAGCTTGTGTTTCGGAAACTTACATCACAGATGTCACCTCCGAAAGCTACCGAGAAGACTACAAATCAGACGCAGTCTCTAAGCCTATAATGGCATCTGAAAGTGCAGTTGTAGAACAAGACGTTAAGCCTGAAGTCGTGAAAATGACGGCAAAGCCTGAAGAGAAAAAAGTGGTGAAACTCACACCAAAAGAGCAGGTAAAACCCGTTAAAATCGTCCCTCCGAGCAAGAAGCAAGCAGGTATTCAACGATTCGGTTACACCATCCAAGTAGTCGCCGTCGGTAGCCAAGCTAAAGTTGATCAATTTGCAAACAAACTGCCTCAAAATGGTCAGCCGATTTGGGAGAATTACAAAGTCGTCAACGGCACAAAGTGGTTCTCGGTTCTTTACGGTGACTACGCAACAAGCGCCGAAGCTCAACAAGCGATTTCAACGCTTCCAACTCAATTCCAACAGTTGAAGCCTTTTGTTAAAAGCATTGACGCAATTAAGAACTCATCATTTCCAACGCTTAACAAACTCAACTAATCAAACCAAAATAAGGGAGCAATACGCTCCCTTATTTCTTTGGTCAAATCCTATTCGAACAGAATTCCTCACACTAAAATAACTGTACGTTACACCTCAAAGGTTTATCATATTAACTAGTATCTTTTGTAGGTCACGGAAAGATTGATTCATGATTAAAAATATTCTTCTATTATGCGGCGGCGGCTCTTCTGAACACGAAATTTCACTGTTGTCGGCTAACTTTGTTGAACAACAACTCAACCTAATTCAGAACGTCAAAGTCACTCGCGTAGAAATAAAAAATGAAGGTTGGGTTACAGATCAAGGCGAATTGGTTTACCTTGATTTAAACACCAAACAATTGTGCTCGAATGAGTCCAATCAAACGATCGACTTTATTGTGCCTTGTATTCACGGCTTTCCCGGCGAGACTGGTGACATTCAATCACTATTCGAAATTGCCGGTATCCCATACTTAGGATGTGGACCAGAAGCAAGCAGCAACAGTTTCAATAAAATCACATCAAAACTTTGGTACGACGCTTTAGACATTCCAAATACACCTTACTTATTCCTAACTCGCAATGATGAACACGCTCACAGACAAGCTGAACAAGCCTTTGAAAAGTGGGGAAAAGTGTTTGTTAAAGCTGCACGTCAGGGCTCGTCTGTTGGGTGTTACAGTGTAGCGGAAAAACAAGCTATCGCTAAAGCAGTAAACGATGCGTTTGGTTATTCAGATCAAGTACTTGTAGAGAAAGCGGTAAAACCTCGTGAGTTAGAAGTCGCAGCTTATGAAATGAACGGTGAACTGCACATCACTAAGCCAGGTGAAGTGATCGCACCCGATGGTGCATTTTACTCATACGATGAAAAATACAGCAGTTCAAGCCATTCATTAACAGAAGTAGAAGCGAAGAACCTGACTCAAGAACAGATCGATAAGATTCGTCATGCGTCAGAAACCGTATTCAAACAAATGAACCTTCGTCATTTGTCTCGCATCGACTTTTTCCTTACGGAAGATAACGAAATTTACTTGAATGAAGTGAATACATTCCCAGGAATGACGCCAATTTCAATGTTCCCAAAAATGCTTCAAAACAATGGTCACAAGTTCCATGAGTTTCTTGAAGATTGTATTAATAGTGCAAAGTGATTAACGTTCACGCGATACGTTTTGTGTTAGAAATAGTTGAATAGAGCACGGTTTGTTCAAGCGATATTTGAATAATGCTCAGTAGCAATTATGATTGTATTAACGCATTAAACAGATGATTCAGTGGTATGGCAATTTCAAATTATAGAGGTTTTAACCTGCAGTCAGGCGGACCCGATGGCAGTATTTGGAAGGTTAAAATCAAAAACCACGTTTTACAAGGCAGTTTGACGGCGGTGAAAAAGAGCATTGATTGGTGGTGTGACACAGCATCAATCATTGACCCGAAAGAATTCGCGTCTCTTGGACAAAGAGCACACCCAACAGGTGGTGTTCAATCAGAAGTTTTTAACGGCTATACCATTAAAAACGACACTGGTGAACCAAACGGTTGGTACTGTATGTTTAATGGTAAACTCATTAAAGGTGGCAAAGCTGCTATTCAACGACACATCGAAGCTTATTTAGTTGCAAAGCAGAAAGCGATGCAAGCACAGGCACAACAGCAAAAGAAATAACAGAATGACCCTGGTATATTCAACAGAAACCGGACGCATTAAACCGGAAGAAGAAAAAGTAGCTCGTCCTAAAGGCGACGGTATTGTTCGTATTCAACGCCAAACCAAAGGCCGTAAAGGCAAAGGCGTTTGTATCGTTTCAGGATTAGACCTAGACGACGCGCCTTTGAAACTGCTCGCTGCAGAGCTTAAAAAAGTATGCGGTTGTGGCGGTTCAGTCAAAGATGGCACCATCGAAATTCAAGGTGACGCAAGAGATAAGATCAAAACACACCTTGAAAAGAAAGGCATGACAGTAAAACTAGCCGGTGGCTAAATTCCTGACGTTCAAATCTCAGATAAACTAAAAATGGCGTCTATATGATTAGACGCCATTTTTATTTGCAATAAACGACGAGCTAATTGAAGAACAAGCAATCGCAGATTGATAGATCGATATTAGCTATTTTATGGTAAATCAGAATACTGTTAAATATGCATACTCTTATGAACCTAACAAAAACCTAGAAGCACCAACACATGAAGTTAGCGTAGACCTATAACTCACAATAGGCAAGTGATTGGAAAGCAGGGTAAGTGATTGAAACAGACCTGTTTATGAACCTAACTAAAAACCCTACATATTTAACATAACACATATAATGCGCACTGTAATAGTGGTTCCTGTGGACTTGCAATCACGACGGCTAATCCAGTGCAAGCCATTGAGATTCCTGATAATCCAAGCCCATTAAACTTTTTTGCAATTCCTTCCCATACTGCTTTTATCTGCGGATTGTCACTGCTTCAACCCAGCAATGGTACCTCAGGTTGAAGAAATGTTTGGAATGGCTATACCAAACCAAACCAAACCTTATCAACTATCTCTTGTATACGTCAGTGTAAGAATTTACTTTTTTCATGGAAATTTGAGGTGTAAAAACCGAACCTCATAGCCCAGGTGTTGTTTTATTTATGACTTAAGTCTTTAGTATCACAAACCAAGATCTCTTTTCATATGCTCGCTTAGCTCTTCGGATGCCCGTACGTTTTGCTTTCTTGAGTACCGATGCCTTAACTCACCACCAAACAACACGCGAAATACTCTAGTATAAAAATTTATGGTTTGTACAACTAACTTAGAAAAACTTATTTCTGGCAAGGATAATTGTTTCGTATTTTGTTTTATTACTTTCATATTCATAAACCTCAACATAATTTGTACTTAAATTTGATAATGCAACATCGATTACTAAAATAATTTTATTTATATTTTTTGGTACAGTAATTTCATTATGGATAACGCAAGCCGCTTCAATTAACATGCTACCTTTACTTTTATTCAAAGATGTTATTTTTGATATAATGTCAACCTTACAGTTCCTATCGTTGACTAAAGATTTAATATCGTCACTGCCTGAAACGTTAATAATCCCATTTTTTATATTATTAACAATCTGCTCCAAGTGGTATTCAGAAACCACTTCTTCGTAACTTTTAAATATCATTTTCCCCCTCCGTTGATGCAAGTTATACTGTTCAGCCTCCAAAAAGACAACGTGACTCAGAGTTGCAGATAGGTAACAATCATGGAATGGCTCAATAGCGAACTCATCAACTTCGCGGCAATATGCAAACACCTCTCTTTAACTGAAGCAGCTAAGGAACTTGGAAAATCAAAGGCTCAAGTCAGTCGTCAACTCGCGATGCTTGAAACTGCTTTAGGCGTAACATTGGTGCATAGAACGACTCGAAAGCTCGTCTTAACTGACCATGGGAAAAGTATTAGTCCTCTGGCTCTTGAAACATTAAGTAAGCTACAAGAACTAAACTATAGAGCCAGATCACTGAGTGACTGTATTAGCGGTAAATTCAAGATAACAATGCCAAACTCTATAGCTTCATCAATTTTCGGCAGTATTTTGAGAAAATTACAAGAGAGATACCCTGCGGTAATTTTTGAAATTTCGTCTAGTAATAAGGTCGAGAATTTATTAGAAAGCAATGTTGATATTGCAATAAGACTAAATGATGTTGTTGATGATAATTTAATTGCGCATAAAGTTGGGAATTATAATGATGTTCTAATTTCTAACAACAGCAATGAAAAAAGTAGCACTCTTCTTATATATAAAAATCATTCGAATAAGGAAGAAATAAGAAAAAGGTATTGTGATGTGATAGAGGTCGATAATACATCAATTTTATTGAACTTTGTTGAGCAAGGTGTGGGATTGGGCGTAATACCCAACTACCTGTTAAAAGGCAGTAGTCATCAAGAACTTTTAAAAGTTACCCATACATACAGCACAGAAAAGTCAATGTATGTCGCCTACCCCTATCAAAATCCATTACCGAGAAAGCTGGCCGAAATTTCATCTTTCATAAGGTTAGAGCTCACAGCGATCTTAGGGGAAAAGTAACTATAATTACGGAGTCACATCCAGTTGGACTTACTCATTTGAGGTCTGCCGAAAAATGACAAATAACACTCAAAAACAAAGTCAATTTGTAACAAATTATGTTAACGATATTGTCAATTCAATTATCTCAATAGAGGAATGATGCTTTGCGTCACAGAGATCGTGGTAAAACATATCCTCGGAAATGCTTCTAATGAATGCATATCACGTTAAATAGTGCATCAATTGACTTTGACTAAAACATAAATCTAGTACAGTTCAATAATCAATTGATTTCATAATCTGCGAGCGGTATGGTGTTTGTGACCCCCATAAAAAACAAGGATATTGGCTATGGATAAATTACTGGCGTCCGCTTTAGAAATTAAACAGCGCACCATGGTTACTGGCCTTTTTGCAAAGAACGGGTTCAAAATCGCCATGACAGATTTTGACGATGTTACTTTTGAGCGAGAAGGCGTCCAAGTTAACGTACATTTTGACATGGCTTCAAATGCTGAATCCGTTTCTGTTTTGTCCAAAAAGCCATTCTCGTTAACTCGATAAACGATATAAGCCGAACTAGTCTTTGGTTCGGCTTCTACTCATCATTGTTTAATCATCTAAGTACACGACTAGCAAATCAGCTTCTATGGCGTTCGCAAGCTTAGGGACAGAAGAAAAGAAACGACTCAACAAGCTATGATGATGGCCACATACAACGAGATCTATCCCTACTTCCTTCGCAATTCCGGAGAGCTTGATGTGAAGATCACCAATTACAACCATACTGTCATGGACTTCGTAATCACACTCGTCAGCAAGCTTTTGTAATGCATTCTGCAACTTTCGTTCTTCTTTCAACTCTAGAATAATCTTATCGACATCTACATAGACTAAGGAAAGCTTACTTTTTTCATCTTTAGCTAAAGAAACTGCTTTATCGATGACTTTCTTGCTGGAATCAGTAAGGTCTACCGCAACCAAAATATGTCCATAACTCATTACGTTCTCCTATTTTGAATGGTACTACTTTTAGTCTAGCTTATCGAACACACTAAACATCGGCTTACCCGCCGATATCTAAATGAAAACATCCAAATCCCCATCTCTAAGAGCTCAGCTGTTCGAACATATACCCTAAAACATCAAAAGCCTCTCACTAAACATTACACCGTAACTTAAGTTGACTTGTAAGCGATGCTGTAAAACTAAGTCCGTAGTGGCTCCTGCCTCTAAGCGCTCTGAAAATCTAGATTAAAGATCATCAAAAACTCTGCCGCAGTTTTAATGATGTAGTCCCTGGAGAAGCAGTTCTGACACACCGTCTGCAAGTACTTACTGTCTTTATATGGAAGTATATATAAGCACCTAATTCTGATTTGATTTTGTGACACTGTGTCTTAATGAAAAATTCAACACATTATACTGGCTAATTATCCCTCTTAATGGTCACTGTGTAATTTAATTACATCAAAATCACTCATCAATCTTGGAAAAGCAAATAACTCCAAGGTAAACCACTGATTAATATCGGATTTAGCCAAGATTGACCTAAATAACTATAAAATCACCACTGAAGCATGCTTATGGATAAAGATGAATTAGTAAAATTTTACCTGCTACTTTCGTCTAAATGGTTGGGCTCTTTTACTGCTGTATTTAAGAAGGTTGTGTTACGCGGTAACGGAATGACTTAAATTGTTTGATGGGAAATGGATTAAGAAAGGGGCAAAAAAAAAGCAGGGTCTGTGCCCTGCTTCTTCTATTAACTGTCTTGTTGTTTGGCTGCGTATTCTGCGCGAATCTGCTCTGCCACGATTTTGATCGCTTCGGCTGTACTTGTGCCCTTTGCCATCAGTTCTTGAATTCGTTCTACAGCTTCTTGCTGCTCTTTGTGCGATATAGGTGGTAAATCGTCAAACATAAAAAAAGGCTCCTCAATGTGAGGAGCCGACTATAACGATTCAGTTAATAGGTCGCAAGGAAATTAATGGATGCGCCCATTGCATTTTCGTTTGTGTATCTCGCAGCAATATCTAATTCAATCAGGTTCAATGGCGATAAGCCTATACCAGCCGTAATCGTCCCTTCATCATTACTTCTCGCAAGGTTTTTCATATAGCCACCTCGTAGTGCCATTTGGCGCAAAATGTCTATTTCGAAGCCAGCTCGAATCATTTGGGTGTTGTCATCAAATGAGGAAAAGCGTTTCTCTTCATTTAAGTCGTAGTCGACGCTCATGGTAAAGTAGTCTGCAACGATACCCGCACCTACTGTGTAAACAGGTCTCATACTGTATTCGTATGACTGAATCGTATCAGTGTTGTACTGGAACGATTTGGTTTTCACGTCTCTTCCAATCAAGTTTTTAGCCGAGATACCCAAACGATATGGACCGAAGAACCAAAGTGCACCCGCATCTAAGTTAAACATAGTTTCAGCAGTTTCGTGTTCACGGAGATCTTTGGTATCAAAGTTCTTAAAGCTGGTCGCATACGAATATGTATAGATGCGCTGCAGTTTTGGGGTGATACCAAAAGAAAGATGCTGATTCATAAAGTTGGTGTACTTGGCAAGAGACACCCCCGCCTCCGCTACGCCAATCGAAACACCTTGAACATAGCTGTCTGTCAGTGGATCGACACCTGATGTATCGACATTAGGTTGAACAAATGACTCTGTGTAGAGTTTTCCGTAGACAGTTGCTGATAAGAATTTATTTGGAATACCAACGGCAACGACACCACCTAAGTCAAAATCCATTTTTTTGCCGTCAATAGCGTCCATGGACTTTTTGATCTCATCAACATCGGTCAGCTTACTAATCCGCTCGATTTCGTCAATAAGATCATATTGATCGTCATAACTTATACCGAAACTTGGAATGATCATACCCGCGTCGTCATTGCGGCGGTAAATTGCAGTTAACGCAGGGTTGAAAAATGGAGCGGTCAGATAAGAGGCAGAAACGGTACCAACACCACCCATTGCATCGCTACGTGCTTCAATAGCATAAGTCGCAGCAGAAGCGACATTCGCAAATAGTGATGCTGTAATGGTGGTGGCTAAAATTTTGAATTGGGTTTTCATACTACACTTGTGTTTTTAGTTCTTCCTGAACTTATATCGGCACAAATGTTATTTCTTTAATTATTCTTCCTGAGAAAGATCATAAGTACGGCTGATTGTTTGAGCTTGCTCAACAATTATGTCCCCTTGCCAACGTCTACTGTTGATACTTACCGCTAAAACATATCTATCGTTTGGTACACCAGCTAATTCAAGTGAGTTTGGGTAATTAGATTCGTAGGTTTTCTTCCACATCTGCTCATACTGGCCATCGACATAGTCGTACAGACCGACTTCTAATTGAGGTAATGGGCAATGAGGATTGCGAAGTGCACTCTTTTCTACTTTCCAGTTCTCTTTTGATGTCCAGCGTACATATTGGGAGGAGTTTGAGTCTCCGAGTATCACCCAAGTTCGGTAAACTTGTTTATCTTTAGATACAACGGACAAGTGATACAAACCGGCTTCCAGTTTACCTGTGAGGTTGTATCGCTTGAGAAAACTGCGTTCGTTTGCTATTTCTGTCCCATCAGCTTGCTCTTCATAACTGAAAGAGCTGTCACCAGAGATAGATTCATCAACCCAACGACGAAACGATATGTCCTCAATATCTGTTGTCGCTCTAAGTTTGATCACCAAACGGAAAGTATCGCGCCCCGGACTTTGGATAGTTTGACGAATCACGTTTACGCCACTGATCCAATCAGGCAAGGTAACACCTGTCAGTGATTTGCCACAATTTTTCGAAAGAGATTGACCGAGTAAGTCATTGAGATGAGGAGTTAGATCTTTGCTTGGCTCTGTTTGCCATAACTCAACCAACGAGTTGAACATCCCTGCTAGGTCATCTTCAAGCAGGTGTTGATGAGCTTGTGTCAGTGGCGTATTGGTTTGAAACCAGTCCATCGCTTGGACTGGTTTCACTAACGCTAACGAGAGAACTACAGGGAGTAGCGTTTTCATTATCGACTATGCTTTCATCTTGTAGCCTACGCCACGAAGCGTTTCGATTTCAAGGCCTGGCAATTTCTGACGAAGTTGAAGTACGTGGGTATCTACAGTACGTGTTGTAGGGAAATGGTTGTACCCCCATACATGGTCTAGTAGTTCATCACGAGTAAAAACGCGGCCTAGGTTTGACGCCAAGAACAGAAGCAAATCAAACTCAGTACGAGTTAACGTGATCAAATCACCTTTGAAGATAACTTCACGTGTTGCGCGATCGATCTCCAGATCTTTCGTCATCACTTTATCTGCATTAGCTTGATCAGCAGAGTCAGGCGCACGCAATTGAGCACGAATACGCGCGAACAATTCAGCTTCTGCAAACGGTTTTGTAAGATAGTCATTTGCACCAGAGTCTAAACCAGCTACCTTATCTTTAACGGTAACAAGAGCCGTTAACAAGATAACTGGGACGTCTTTAATTTTCTTCCATTCAGGGAGATGTTGTACGGAGTCACCGTCAGGTAGCTGGCGATCTAGGATGACAAGATCCGCTTTTTTCCACTGAGGTTCGACGTCGGCAATACGCTCCACATGTAAACACTCATATCCTGCTTGTTCCAGGCTTACTAACAGGCCATCAGCCAAGTTTTTATCGTCCTCAACGAGAAGCAGTGTCTGTTTCACAAGGTATCTCCAATATAAAGGTTGTAGGTGGTCCCATTAGGGACATTTTTCCGCCCATGCGGCCTACCATAGATTCAACGATTGTTAATCCAAGTCCTAACCCGCTCTTACTTACGAACGGTTTTCTCAAATTTGCCCAGTCTTTAGAAGTCAAATCACCGGCATCTCGGACTTGGAATACGATTTTTTCTTCACTGGTTTGAACGTTCAGTTCAACCGGTGGAACGCCATACTTAAGTGCGTTTCGCAATAAGTTATCGATACATGTTCCAAGCCAGTAAACGTTAACCTTTGCCGCTACATCTTCGTTGATGTTGAAAAGCACAGCGTTATCAAATTCTTCTTCAATCTTATATTCTAGCCATTCTGCTACAGATGGAACCCAATCTGTTGCAAGCATTTGGTTATCAGATTGCAAATAATCTTTACTTGCCTCCGCCAATTGACGCAATCGGCGAGTATCTTCACATAATCTTCGGAATTCGTCATACACACTTTCAGGTAAGTGCTCAAATTCTCGTCTAAATCCTTCGACGGTTAGCGATAGTGAAGCAATTGGCGTTCGAAGCTCATGCGTTAAGATCTGTAAGACCAGCATACGGCTACGAAGTTCTTCACGCTTACTGTTCCAACGGTACACCGCCCAGCCAATGACAAGCAAGATGTTTGCAATGACAAGGATGATCATGCTGATCCGCAATACTTGCGAGTGATCTTCTACATCCCAACATATGTTGCCTCGTTTTACGAAACAGCTTTTGCTTTGTGACGCTAATGTATAAGAAAGACCCGCATTCGCGACGTTTTCTTGCCAAACGTCTTTGGAAAATACGAAGTAACGGTCGCCACGACGAAGCCACATTTCCTTGCCTTCAATAAACATACTTGCTCCTGCAATTAGAGCATTAATGGCGTCATCGTCCATATTTTGCAAGCTTTCTAGTAGCTCGTCACCTTCTTCGTTGTCACGCTCTTTAATGTGCATGTACTGAGCAAGTTTAGGACGCAACTCGGGATACTTTTCAACATAGCGCGCCGCGTAAGTACCGCCACCAGGGTGAATTAATCCGCTACGCGAGAACCAACGCGGTGTTAACTGAGTGCCCTTACAAATAGCACGAGTAAATACTAGAGGCTCAGTAATTAGAGGGCTGAGAGGTAATTTCCCTCGGCATGTATTCGCCAAGCTGTAGAGCTGCTGAATATCCTTCAAAGGATAGTCAGAAGTTTGAGGAAGCAACGAATCAGGTGAAAGTAACTTCGTAGGGTAATTTGATTGCAGAATGCGTATATCATACGATTTAAGAGCCACTTCATAGTTAAATAGCTCTGTAAACGTATCTATGCGTTCTGGTAGTGAATCGGATAATGCAGGTGCCGAGAATAGTGGCAATATTGATGCAAAACCGAGCAAAAACTGTTTAATCAAACTGTTACCGTTACTTGTTTCATTAGCGAAAACTATACATCAATCTACAAGCAATTGACATTAGCTAACTTAAGGATTTGCATTACTATAACATTGAAACGGAACAAAAAAGGGCCAGCAAGTGCTGACCCTGTATAGTTTTAAAACAATTTCGATTACAACGCTTTAAAAATCGCCTCTACGCTTTCTTTAGCGTCGCCAAACAGCATCGAAGTGTTTTCTTTAAAGAACAGTGGGTTCTGAACGCCCGCGTAACCAGTATTCATTGAACGCTTGAATACGATGACGTTTTTCGCGTTCCACACTTCCAATACAGGCATGCCAGCAATCGGACTGTTCGGATCTTCTAGCGCTGCTGGGTTTACAGTGTCGTTCGCACCAATAACCAGAACCGTATCTGTTTCTGAGAAATCATCATTGATTTCGTCCATTTCCAGAACGATGTCGTATGGTACTTTCGCTTCTGCAAGTAGCACGTTCATGTGACCAGGCAGACGACCCGCGACAGGGTGAATACCAAAACGAACTTCAATACCTTGTGAGCGAAGTGCATCAGTAATTTCATGCACCGGGTACTGCGCTTGCGCTACTGCCATGCCGTATCCCGGAGTAATGATTACTGACTTCGAGTTTTTCAGCATTTCAGCCACTTCTTCAGCAGTGGTTTCACGGTGTTCGCCCTGCTCTTCATCACTTGAAATGATAATCTCTTGACCAAAGCCACCAGCAATAACACTGATAAACGAGCGGTTCATCGCTTTACACATGATGTAAGACAGAATCGCACCTGAAGAACCAACCAAAGCACCTGTTACGATTAATAGGTCGTTTGCAAGCATGAAACCTGCTGCTGCCGCTGCCCAACCTGAGTACGAGTTAAGCATAGAAACAACAACTGGCATATCCGCGCCACCAATGGATGCGACTAGGTGGTAACCAAATGCGAACGCAATTAACGTCATCACGATAAGCGCGAACATGCTGCCATCTGCTTTTACGAAGTAGATCATTAGAAGCGTTGAAACTACGATCGCAGCCAGATTCATTTTGTGCTTGTGAGGAAGGTTCAGTGGAGACGATGAAATCACACCACGTAACTTACCAAACGCAACAATAGAACCTGTGAACGTTACAGCACCAATGAATACACCAAGGAAAACTTCGACAAGGTGGATAACATGCTCTGCATGCGTTGCAGCTTCTGGTGCGTCTAAGTAGCTATTGTAACCAACAAGTACCGCCGCCAAACCTACAAAGCTATGTAGAATAGCAACCAGTTCTGGCATTTCGGTCATCTCTACTTTCTTGGCGTAGAAAATACCGATCGCACCACCGATCGCCATCGCGATAATGATCCAACCAAACCCTTGAGCATCTGGGCTAAAGATCGTTGCGATCAACGCGATCGCCATACCCGCGATACCGTAGTAGTTACCGTTACGTGCGGACTCTTGCTTAGACAGTCCCGCCAAACTCATGATGAAAAATAATGCAGCAACAATGTAAGCTGCTTGTACTAATCCTGCAGACATTGTGACTCCTTATTTATCTTTGCGGAACATTTCAAGCATGCGCTTGGTTACGGTGAAACCACCAAATATATTGATACTTGCAATCAATACAGCAATAAAGGATAGGAATGATACAACACCGTTTCCTTGTCCGATTTGCAACAACGCTCCAACCACAATAATGCCCGAGATAGCATTCGTTACAGACATTAGTGGCGTATGCAGAGCATGTGTTACGTTCCAAACTACGTAGTAACCCACCACACACGCAAGAACAAACACGGTAAAGTGAGAAAGGAACGCAGCAGGTGCTACCGATGCAATCCAAGCAAATGCGCCAACGGCTGCAACAAGACCAATCAACTTTTTAGTCGGAGAAGTTGCTTCTTCAACTTTTGGCTCTTTCTTAACGGGTTGAGCTTGCTTAGCTTGAGGCTGAGCCGATACTTGAATTGGTGGCGCAGGCCAAGTGATTTTGCCTTCTTTAATAACAGTAACACCACGAAGAACCACATCTTCGAAATCAATATTGATGTTGCCGTCTTTTTCTTTACAAAGCAGTTTAAGAAGGTTTACAAGGTTGGTTGCGTAAAGCTGGGAAGATTGCGTTGGCAAACGGCCGACCATGTCGGTGTAACCAACAATTTTTACGCCGTTGTCTGTCATGATAACTTGGTCTTTCACTGTGTATTCACAGTTACCACCATTAGCGGCTGCCAAGTCAACAATCACACTACCCGCTTTCATGCTATCGACCATTTCTTTGGTGATCAACTTCGGAGCAGGTCTGCCCGGGATTAATGCAGTTGTAATGATGATATCAACGTCTTTAGCTTGCTCTGCATATAGCTCTGCCGCTTTCTTATTGAAGTCATCAGACATTTCTTTTGCGTAGCCGTCACCAGAACCAGAGTCTTCTTGGAAATCCACGGTCAGGAACTCCGCACCCATCGACTCAACTTGTTCTTTTACTTCTGGACGAACGTCAAACGCACGAACGATAGCGCCAAGACTGCCAGCAGCACCGATTGCAGCCAAACCCGCTACACCTGCACCAGCAACCAAAACTTTCGCTGGTGGCACTTTACCTGCAGCCGTAATTTGACCGGTAAAGAAGCGACCAAACTCATGCGCCGCTTCAACTACCGCGCGGTAACCGGCAATGTTAGCCATTGAAGAAAGTGCATCCAAGGCTTGTGCACGAGAGATTCGAGGAACAGAATCCATAGCAAGAACGTTAATATTCTTACTTGATAGTTGTTCCATCAACTCTGCGTTTTGAGCTGGCCAAATAAAGCTAACAAGTGTTGCACCATCTTGTAGTAACGCGATTTCGTCGATGCCTTTTTCTTCATCTACGATTGGCGCATTCACTTTTAAGATAAGACCAGATGCCCATACTTCGTCACTAGAAACGACTTTCGCTCCAGCAGCTTCATAAGCAGCATCATCGAAACTTGCTAGGACCCCCGCTTGAGATTCGATAACGACGTCGAATCCCAATTTAATTAACTGCTCAACCGACTTCGGCGATGCAGCCACTCGCGATTCACCCGCGAGTATCTCTCTAGGTACACCGATTTGCAAAACGCATACTCCTTGTATACATATCAATAAATTAGTCCCAAAACAGAGCTGTGCTCTACTCTAATTCTTTTTTATTTCTATCTGTTTACCACGCAAGACAATTGCAAACGAAAGATGGTGTTTGGGGCCACCCATTTGCACAATAACACCTTGACTAACAGCCCTGTTATTATTCTGTTTGTATCGAACGTGGGTTATGACTTCAAGTGTTTTGTAATTTAAATACTAAATTTCATTACATATAACGCTAAGTAATCAAAGATTCTCGCTTTGACCATGAAAAATAACAACGCTTTATCACACAAGACCGAGGTCTAACCAGATCGTCGTAACTACTTAGTTAACAGACATTTAAGCTAAAAAAAGAAAGAGCCATCAGCATATACACTAATGGCCCTCGTTAAGATGATTCGTATCAAGTTGCAGCGAATTGTTAATCGAAGATTTTGTCGCCCATTTGATCGATAAACATTTGAGATTTCTTCAACATCAGCTCGTTTGCATCTCCCTCAGAGGCGAGCAAATCAGAGCGAATGAAACGATGCGTTTTGACTTCTCCATCGTAGGACTTTTCAATGCGCCCTGCGATTCTGTATTGACCGCCTTCTGAAATGCTCTCTTGATAGATCAGAAAGCCTTTGTATTCGACAGGCTCTATCGTTTTTACTTCAGCAGTTTTTTCACTGCCACCAAACAAGCGTGAAAAGAATCCCACGATTCCTCCTTGGGTACGATTACTCTATTGTTTCGGTTCTGCGCAAACGCCAATCACCTAATGTTGACGTTTAAGATTGGTTTCTCAAACCAGTCCAGCTCTTTGTCATCATCATAACTGGTATGAGAGAAAATGACAGGCACATCATTATCGCGATTCTTACGCCTGTCTTCTAAAATCATAGCGGCAGCATTGTGTACCGCGACATCCACGCTTTGCTTGAACTGAGTGAGTTTTCTTTCCGGTAGTGCAGAGAGAAAATCAATATCATGACGAATATAAACAGGTTTAAGCTGAATCAGCGCGAGACAGGCAATATCTGCCAACTGCTCGTTATCGAATTGAGAAGTGTATTGGTCTGAACTTAGCACTTGACCAACGAGGGTTTCCATATAGTTATGTACGTCAGAACTGATCTGCATTGATGATTCTCCTATGTTCATTGTGAACAAGTATAGCAGCCGGTCGTTTTGAACAACTCATTGATTGCTCTTAATTTAATCAATCTCTCTCTTTTTGTTGCGATGCGAGCCAAAATACTTGGGAAAATGCGTAAATACACGTATTCTTCTTAAATCAAAAAGCTGGAAAATCAAATACTCACCTTACTCGGTATTGATTAAATGCTTAACGTAACATACTAGATATAATCAACTATTTGCAGGCAGTTTTTAATAAATGTCCTCATCTTTAATGACGTCATCAGGCTTAAGATTTTTATTCCCGATCGCACTATTAGGTATGGTGAGTGTTGGTATGGGCAACATCATTCAGATGACTCAATCCAACTGGGGTATTGCTGCAAACCTACCTTATATCTTGCTAGGTTGTGCGCTCGTGCTTTGCTACTCCTTTAAGCAAGGCAGAGAGTCAATGGTCTGCTTATCCATGTTGGTGGCATACTTTGTTATTCAGCATCGATTGCAAGTTCCTCTAAACAGCGGAACCGCGCTATTAGAACTCACTATTCTCGCTACCCTGCTTCCTGTCTCCTTTTTAACGGTCTTTCTGTTCAACAAAGATGGATTCGATTCAAAAGCCATGTTCATCTATGTTTTGATGCTGGTGATGTTCATCTTGTGGTCCTACATCATCTTGGCTTATTACGTTGATGGTGGCTTTGAGCAATGGACCAGCGGCATTTTGTTCATTGTGCCTAGCGTATCTAAACTGCCGTTTATTCTTGTTTTGTATTGTGTTGGTATTGTGTGCTTTCTTGGTATTCTGCTGCTGAAAACCAACAAAATCATCCATGCGATGACCTATTCTGCAATGGCTTTGGCTTCCGCGACATTCATCTTCTTTGATGTGCAGTACATTTCCAGCACCATGTTTACGCTTACTGGTCTACTCATCATCATCTATTCGACCTCGGCGAGTCACCAACTTGCTTTTACTGACAGCCTAACGCAGATTCCAAGCCGCAGAGCATTAGATTTAGATCTAAAACACATGGGCAGAAAATTCACAATTGCAATGCTCGATGTCGACCACTTCAAGAAATTTAACGACACGTACGGGCATGACATCGGCGATGATGTGCTAAAAATGGTGGCTTCAAGATTGATGAAAACACGTGGTGGTGCAAAGGTCTATCGCTTCGGCGGCGAAGAGTTCACCATGGTCTTCAAGGGAAAAAACGTTGAAGATTGTCGCCAATACATAGAAGAAGCTCGTAAAGCTATCGCTGAATATGAAATGATCCTCCGCGACAAAGCCTCTCGCCCTGACGATCACAAGCAAGGCCAGCAAAACCGAGGTACCGAAGACATGCAAAGAGAATCGGTGTTCGTCACGGCGAGCTTTGGTGCTGCAGACAGTAGAAACGGAAGAGAACCTGCTGAAGTCATCAAACTGGCGGATGCGGCATTGTATAAAGCTAAAAAAGCAGGTCGAAATTGCACCAGAGTGAATCAGAACTAATCACATAAAGAAATACAACGACCGCACTCAAATAAGTGCGGTCGTTTTGTTTAGGCAGTTCAACGGCAAGTTTCGTCAATCCTGATTAAAGAACAGAACCAAACTGCCGCCTTTCAGATCACTACCATAATTGATGGTTAAACCGATACCAATATTGTCTATCCAATCGGACTCAAACGGTGGAGTCATCAACCATCCAATACTGCCTTCATAATAATTCGTGGTATTTAGCGGATCGCTCGTATCGCCACCAATATCGATTCGACTAAAGCTGGTATAGAAAGATTGAACTGTCGTACCAATATGAGCGACGTCGTAGAAGACTTTGACACCATTTACCCAATACCAACCTTCCGGCTTTCCTACATTCCCGTTATTTGCCTCACCCCATCCAGTTCCATAGAAGTAATGTGGCGATGTCCAGAGATACCATTTACCCCATGATTCTTGCTCAAGGTATTTTAACTTGGCGTTAAGCTGTCCGAGCAAAGCCCAAGCGCTGGTATTTATCAATGCACCATCCAAGATAGGTTGGAGTGCCGTAATTGCATCACTTCGGTAGGTATAGTCCGTTTTATAATGTATGAGGTGAGCCCCTAGCGCACCACTTAAGCTAAAGTGTTCTGTGAGCTGCTTTTCCACTTCAAACTCGTTGTACCCACCGATAAACTGCTCTTTACTTCGATCTGGAATAGGTTCTTCATTGAAGTAAACATCTTGATCAATGCCCAACAGATAGAAGCGGCCATTAAAACGATACGTTAGTTTCTCAGTTTCGTTTTCGGCAAGGTCAAAGCTGTAAGGTAACGTGAATTCTTTGATCTCTTTGCGCAGATCCAAAGAGTCTGCCGTCCCAATATCTTCGTTACTTAAGTTGAAGTATTGGTTAGGGTCGAAATCATGAAACCCAAATGTAAATACATCGGTGTCAGTTAAAACCACACTCAATGCAAAGTTGTACTCAAATTCTTTGACTATTAAATCATTAAGCGTTTCGGCTTGTGAAGCCGCGGACAAAAGTGACAGTGTAGCTATAGCATAACTGTTGATAACAGCTTGTTTCAACTTGCGTTTACCATTGTATAAGTATTGCGACCTAACGATTTTGAAGTATAAAGCGCCCTATCTGCCGTGGCATACAAATCTGCTTGATTCTCTTTTCCAGTGGGTTGGAACACAAACACCCCCTGTGACACTGTCACTCTATTTGCAACGCTTGAGAACTCATGTTGATAGTCAAGGAAGTACATCGCTTCTTGAATTCGCTCTGCTTCCCTTTCTGCCGTTTGCGCGTCCGTGCTACTGAGTAAAACCACAAACTCTTCTCCGCCATAACGACCAACATATTCACCAGAACGACAGAATGTTGCTTTAAGCTGGTTGGCAATCGCTTGTAAACAGCGGTCACCTTCTATGTGTCCATAGTTATCATTAAATGGCTTAAAGAAATCGACATCCAACAGTATCATCGCCATCGGCATATGGTGCCTTCCATGCCACGCCACCATTGAATCTAACTTTTGATCAATGTAACGGCGGTTGAAAAGCTTGGTCAGTCCATCCTCGTTGGCTTGTTGAGTGAGAAGTTGGTTGACTTGCTCTAGCTGGGCTGTTGCTTGTTTGAGTTCTCGACGCATATGCGCGATACGCTGCATCGCTATGAGTTTGGAGTTCAGGACGAGTTTGTCAACTGGCTTAATCAAATAGTCATCGCCGCCCGCATCGATCGCTTTCGCAATCATTTCAGGTTCTTCATGACTACTTAAGAAAATGATAGGAATCCAGTCTGGAAAAGTTTCTCGAACATGGAGGGAGACTTCAAAACCGTTCATTTCAGGCATGGAAATATCAAGCAGTACCAGTTCGGGATCAAAGCTCTCGTAAGTATTTAAAGCTTCTATACCGCTACCGACGGCTTTGACGATATGTCCAAGCTGTTTAAGACGAATAGCCAACTGCATTCTGTCTAGTTGAACATCATCAACCAGAAGAATACGCATTGATGTCCCTGTAGGCTGCATAACGCGTTCCATTTTTATTTGTCTTTATTAAACATATACCATACTCATAGACTTGTTGCATTACGCTAAGAATTAAGTGCTATATTTTTTGTCGATTTGTCACGAATTCAAATGGTTCTTATGGTAGCTATTTGATGCATTTGGTATTACTATTCCCGCCTTTTGTAACGAGAGACACACCATGTCAGAAGCAACTAACAACGAAAGCAAAAAAATTGATCTAGAAACCATTTCTCCAGAACTACGTAAAGTTATCGAATTTGACGAAGTTCCAGAGCAAATGTTCGAAATGGTTACCTCTATCCATGAAGTGTCTGAAGAAGCTGTACGTGCGTCTTGGGACGAAATGCCTGCAAGCGCGCAAAACATTCTAGATAACTTCGAGCAGTTCCATGCTCTAGTATCAGTAGGCCAAGCGTTTGCTGGTATTAATGTAATGGAAGAGTTCCCAACTCTGAATCTGCCAGAAAACATGACAGACGAAGATAAAGAAGAGTACCGTTCGCAACTGCTTGATAACGTTCTTCATAACTGTGTTAAAGACATGGTTAAGCAACTGAAGAAAGCACGCCGCGACCCAATTCTTAAGCGTGAATTCAAAGAAGTATTTGCAAAATAATTGCTAGAATACAAATAATTAAGGCCGCATCGCGGCCTTTTTTTGGTCATGTAATAAGTCGGTTTAATGCGGTGCTAGCGCAACGTCTCTCTGCGTGACACTCACACCTTTCACCTGAGCATAAACCTTGTCACCCACTTTCAAGTTCAAGTCATCAAGCGCCCATGGCGTAATAGTCGCCCACAAATAGCATCCATCATCTAACTGCAAAGAGACGTTAATACTTTGCTTATCATCTCCCGCGTTAAACGCTTCTATCAAATGAACTTCGGCAGGCAATACATTTCGGATTGACGTTGCTTTCGGCTGCTCTAAAGCAATCGAGACATCATTTGCACGCACCTGTAAACGAATTGGCGTGTCGGGCTCGCCATCAATCTTTTGAACCCAAAGTGACGCGCTTGGAGCGAGCTTCACACGAGTCAGCGCATATCGCGAATGGTGTGCATCGATCTTTCCTTCAAACAGACTGCTTTGATCGGAGAATGATTGCCATGGTCGCATTGCGTGAGAAGCCCAAACCTCTTCAAGTTTGCCAGATGTGGTTACTTGTCCTTTATCGATAATCGCAAGATGCTGAGCAAGCCTCAAAATCTCTTGTAGGCTATGCGTCACATAGATAATGGGAATGTTCACCTTGTCTGACAACTCTTCCAGAAATGGCATGACTTCACGCTTTCTGGGCATATCTAGTGATGCGAGAGGTTCATCCATCAACAACAAATCCGGCTTCGATAACAGTGCACGAGCAATAGCGACACGTTGCTTTTCACCGCCAGAGAGTGAGATTGGAAAACGCTTTAAAAGAGGTTTGATGGAGAGCAAGTCCGTAACGGCATCAAAATACGCATCATCTTTTTCCTTCACCCCATACAAAAGATTGCCCTGTACAGAGTAATGAGGAAATAAACGCGAGTCCTGAAATACATACCCGATTTTACGTTTATGCGTTGGTAAATTGATCCCTTGTTCACTGTCAAACAAGACGTGATCGCCAATTGCAATTCTGCCCTGTTTTGGCGTCACCAACCCACTAATCACATTGATTAATGTGGTTTTACCAGCTCCAGAACGTCCAAATAATGCACTTATCTCGTTACGTGGTAACGAAAGATCGATATCAAAGTTAGTTTCGCCAAGCGTTTGTTTGAATTGAATTTTAATTGTCATCGCTTCGCACCCAATCTACTCGCTGCTTTACGATTCAACCACTCAGAAATCATCAACGTCGATAAAGCGAGAGCAATAGAAATGATACACAAGCGTGCCGCTTCCATTTCCGCTCCTGGTGTTTCAATAAAATTGTACATAGCAAGGGGAATGGTTTGTGTCTCCCCGGGAATATTGGACACAAAACTGATGGTTGCGCCAAACTCACCCAGACTGCGGGCAAACGACAACATAGTGCCCGTGATGATTCCAGGAATCGTCAGAGGCAAAGTAATGGTTAAAAAGACTTTTAAAGGCGATGCGCCCAACGTGGATGCCGCGTGTTCCAGTTTAGGATCCACACTCTCCAAGCTCAACCGGACAGAGCGAACCATCAAAGGCAATGCGACAACAATACAAGCGACAACTGCCCCTTTCCAATTAAAGCTAAACACCAAACCTAAATGCTCATAGAGCCAACGCCCTAAAAAGCCTTGTCGCCCTAACGAGACCAACAACAAATAACCAATCACCACTGGTGGAAGCACCAGTGGTAAATGAATCAAGCTATCTAAAATAGATTTGCCGAAGAACTCTTTGCGAGAAAGTAACCAAGCAAGAAACACACCTAAAGGAATAAGCCAAAGTACCGCATAAGCGCCAACTTTTAAGCTCAACATTAGGGCTTGGTATTCAAGTTCTGTCACTCTTTGTCCCTATTATTGAAAACAGCATTATTGTTGGAAACCGTAATGAGCAAAAACTCGCTTCGCGTCTTCCGATTTCAAATACTGGAAGAATTGTCTCGATTCCGTTGAATCGTTCACTACCGCCGCTGGATAAACGATGGCCGCATGCGTATCACTCGCAAACTCGCCAACGATTTTCACTTTGCTAGTCAACTGCGCATCGGTCTTATAAACCACCCCTAAAGGAGCTTCTCCGCGCTCAACTAAAGCCAAAGCAAGACGTACATTTTTTGCTGGTGCAACTTTGGTTTGAATCTCTTTCCATACACCCAGTGTAGTCAGTGATTCTTTCGCGTACATCCCTGCCGGCACAGACGTAGGGTTGCCCAATGCGAGGCGACTGCCATTTAACACCGCTTCCCAAGCATTTGCATCCGCGAAGTTAAATACGGCTAAGCTTGACGATTGAGGTGCAATAAGAACGAGGCTATTGCGCACTAAATTAGTGACATTGTCACTATCTATGACACCTTCATCAACCAAGTAGTCCATCCATTTCGTGTTTGCAGAAATAAACACATCAGCTGGAGCACCATTGATAATTTGTCGTGCGATCGAAGACGAGCCGCCATACACAGGCGTAACTGTTACGTCATACTTTTCTTTAAAATCTTGAGCGATTTCATCAATCGCATTCGTCATCGAAGACGCAGCATAAACTTTCAGATCCGTTGCTGCATTTGTTGAGAATGAAATGCTTAATATTGCCGCTAGGCAAGCATGCGTTTTCCATGCTTTCATAAAGTGACTCCGTACAAGGCAAGCGAAAATTCTATCTAGCCAAATGAATGCGTTCCCAGCCCGATCCGTTTTTCTAATAAGGAGCCGAGAGAAAATTTGGTTAAAGATAGCGTTTGGTTAACGAGTTATTTAAACAGAAAGTCAAGGTTCATGTGTTGTTCTATCGCATCCGCAATACGGTTAATACCTTGTTCTTTCAATGCTTCAAAATCTTGCTGTTTGACCTGAGTGCCATTCACCCACTCAGTAATGAGGTTTAGCGCTTCCGCTTCGTCAAAAAATCCGTGCAAGTAGGTTCCCATAATTTGGCCACATTCACTAATGGCACCGTCACATTCTCCGTTGTCGAGTTCAAGCAGTTGTTCGTCAAGTACCTGGCTTCTACCAACATGAATCTCATAACCTTTCACCTTCGCTTTTTGGTTATTGAGATTGAGCACAGCTTCAGTCTTGGTGAGCTGTTTACTACCAGTCAGCACGGTATGAACATTCAATAGTCCCAAACCTTCGCTTGAACCCGGTTCACCTTCTACACCGTCTGGATCATCAATCGTTTTACCAAGCATCTGGTAGCCACCACAAATGCCCATTACTTTTCCACCTAAACGAATGTGGCGCAGAATGTCTTTATCCCAACCTTGGCTTTTTAGATATGCCAAATCGTCTCGTACTGATTTCGTTCCCGGTAAAATGATGAGATCGGCTTTATCTATCTTCTCACCTTTCCCAACATAGCGAAGATTAATGTCGGGATTTAAGCGTAAAACATCAAAGTCAGTATGATTGCTAATGCGCGTTAACACCGGAACAACCACATTTAACTTAACTTCAGAGTTCAACTCCTGCTGTCCAGCAATGGCGTCTTCGGCTTCTAGGTTCAAGCCGTGCAGATATGGCAACACGCCTAAAACAGGCTTACCCGTTTTTTCTTCTAGCCAATCCAGACCTGATTGCAGCAAACGAATATCGCCACGAAAGCGATTAATGACAAACCCTTTTACTCTCGCCTGTTCAGATTCAGAAAGTAACGCCAATGTTCCGTATAAATGCGCAAACACACCGCCACGATCAATATCCGCAACAATGATCACTGGCACATCGGCTGCTTCCGCAAACCCCATGTTTGCGATATCGCCTTCTCTCAAGTTGATTTCCGCTGGGCTACCAGCACCTTCGATCATGATCGAATCAAACTCTTTCGTCAGCTTAGAAAACGAATCCAACACCGTGTTCATGGCCACTTTTTTGTAGTCGTGGAAACTGGCGGCATCCATATTCGACAAAGCCTTGCCTTGAAGAATGATCTGAGCACCTGTGTCGCTATTTGGCTTAATCAAAACCGGATTCATGTGCACAGTTGGCTCAATGTTGCACGCCTGAGCTTGAACCGCTTGAGCTCGTCCAATTTCACCGCCATCTTTGGTTACAGCACTATTGAGCGCCATATTTTGTGGCTTAAATGGGGCAACATTTATCCCTTTTCTGGCTAATACACGGCATAAACCTGCCACAAGCACACTTTTTCCGGCATCTGAGGTGGTGCCTTGAACCATTAACGATGGAATTGCTGATTTCATGAACATTTGTAAGGAGTAAAAGAAGATGAACAATCATAACGTTATCGTCAGTCCTGACTCAAGCAAATGAATGGAATATGAATGTTGAAATCATCATTGGTTCAAACTCGGTTTGTTTTAATAGCACCATCGAAAACAAACACACATAGGAATCAAACATCATGAAAAAAACAATTATTGCAACAATTGCAGCATTGACTATTGCCCCTTCTATCGCACTTGCAAAAGAGCACAATCAAACCCCATCTAACGTGCAATTTGGCGGCCCAGTTACCGTCGAAAAGTTAGATACGCTATTGAAAGATTCCAATATGTTCACAGAGAAAGACGTAGTAGTAGAAGGTAATTTACTCCGCCAAGTTCGTGCTGATACATTCATTTTTAGCGATGGAACCGGTGAAGTTATGATCGAGTTAGACGATGACATTCGTCTAAATTCTCCGATTGACCAAACCACCAAAGTTCGCCTGTTTGGTGAGTTCGAAGGTGGCAACAAGCCAGAAATCGAGGTTGAGCAATTAGTCATTATGTAAGGTAGTCACAAATTTCGCTTTATATCAGCATGATGTAAGAAATTGTGTCTGTTAACAGATGACGGCAAGCACTTAAAATGATAGCTTTACGATTCTTGGTCTGCTTTTTGCAGACCATTTTTTTGTTCATTTTAATCATCTTGCCCGGAGACGCCATGCTAGGTAAAGCTCTAAAGGTTGCAGCCATTGGTTTGTGCGCTGTTTTGCCACTATCCGCACATGCAAATAATTTCAACTACAACATGATGGAATTTCGCATGGGCACTAGCCCTGGTACTTTTGGTGGCGAGTTCACTACGTACTTTACAGAAAACACCCACTTTGTTGCGCGCGCTGACAGTGAATTCAGTGGTGACTGGGATGTTGCTGGTGGTATTGGTTTCAATGGCCCTGCTGGTCAATTTGCTGATATTTACGGTCAGATGTTGGTACATAACATCAAAGAACACGGCAGCGATAAAGTTGGCGATGAGTGGCGCACAGAGGTCAACATCGGTACTCGCATTTGGTTTATGCAAAATTTAGAACTTCACGCGCGTCTTGGTCAAATCATGGATAACGACAACGCCAATACGATTTACAACGTTGGTGCTCGATTCCACTCGACACAACAGCTGTCTTTAGGCGCAGACTTCAAAAACAACGGTGTTTATGGTCAGCAGATCGTAATGTCTGCCCGTTTCGCGTTCTAGTGTTGATTCAGACTAATCTGATTTCTCTGTAAGATAAAAAGGCCTCCGTTGTGGAGGCCTTTGTCGTATTAAAACTCTTACTTTTTGGTCGACTTTGTTGGTTTGTCTTGAATGTACTTTTTAGACACATCCACAACGGCGATATCTCTGAAGAAGCTTCGGCCTAAGAGAATTGGAAACTTCATGTGATCGCGGTCAGCTAGAGTAAACTCCGTCTTCTCTTTGTAGTCGCCAACTTGGATATAAGCGACAACAACAGCTCGTTTATCTACTTCATCAGAAGATGACTGCTTCACCTTAGCCCAACGCTCAACAGGCACTTTGAACTCTTTGCTCGTCTTACCATTGATGTCGATTTTAAACTGAACCCAATCTTTACCATCACGCTCAAAAGGCACGATTTCCGTCGCACTGATTGAAGACGTTGTCGCACCGGTATCGACTCTCGCTTTAAACGTTTGGTCGATCGCGGGCACATAAACCCACTCTTCTGAACCCAAAATCAGCATACCATCAGGTGTTTTTTGCACCTTCACAGGTTTTTCTGGTTTTGGTTCTGGTTTCTTTTCAGGCTTTGTTTCCGGTTTAGGTTTCACCTCAGGCTTAGGTTCAACCTCTGGCTTCACTTCTGGTTCAACCGTCACCGGTTGTTCAACTTTTGGCGTTTCTGGCTCAACAGGCTCTGTGGTCGTTTGAGTTGACGTACAAGCAATTAAACTGCCGCTCATCATAAGCGGCAGAATCAGTTTCCAGTTATTCATCCACACTCCAATTAAGGTTGAGATATTTTCTTAATTGCGTCAGCTACGTATGGAATATGAGTTTCGGTTAAGCCAGCGATGTTAATTCGACCATCGCCAACACCATAAATGCCATAATCTTCACGCAGTTGCGCCATTTGGTTTTCACTAAAGCCTAGCACAGTAAACATGCCTTTGTGACTCTCAATGAAGTCAAATTGATCTGTATTATGGTTGTTTCTCAATTCGTTACACAAACTTTGACGAAGGCTGACCAAACGTTGTTGCATTTCGCTCAACTCTTGCTTCCAGACAGAAGTCAGGTTCGCATCTTGCAGAATGGTTTTCACTAAAGCAGCACCATGATCGGGTGGCATCGTATACGTAGAGCGCGCCAACGTTAACAATTTGCCTTTCGCGTTAGTGATGTCTTGCGTGTTCTTACCCACAACAATAGCAGCACCAGTACGTTCGCGGTACAAGCCAAAGTTTTTAGAACAAGAAGTTGTAATCAACATCTCTTCGACATTATCCGCCATGTAACGAAGACCTTTTGCGTCAGCTTCTAAGCCGTCACCAAAACCTTGATACGCGATATCAACAAATGGCGTAAAACCGTTCTTTTGAGAAAGTTCTGTAATAGCTTGCCATGCGGAAAAGTCGATGTCTGCGCCTGTTGGGTTGTGACAACAACCATGCAGTAGAACCACATCTGTCGGCCCTGCTTTAGCAAGATCATCCAGCATTTTTGCAGTGTCGACTTGTTTCGTTTCTGGCGAGAAATAATGGTAGAACTTAACTTTAAGCCCAGCAGCTTCCATTACTGGCTTGTGGTTCACATAGCTTGGATTCGAAATCCAAACCTTTGTATCTGGTTGTGCGACCTTCATTAGGTCACCCAGCATACGCAGTGCACCACTTGCTCCTGGCGTTTGAATTGCAGCAACACGATCCATCGCTGACGTTCCCGTCAGTAGAAGATCAATCATGCTTTGGTTGAACTCTTCACAACCAGCAAGGCCAACGTAAGATTTGGTTTTTTGAGTTTCAACAACGACATCTTGAGCCATTTGAATGGCTTTCATGATCGGCGTTTCGCCTGCGCTGTTTTTGTATACGCCAATACCAAGGTCAACCTTGTTTGGACGTTCATCGTTACGGTATGCAACGGATAAAGATAAAATTGGATCTAATACGGGAGTTGGTAGATTAGAAAACATGAAAGTCATAACCCTTTGAAATTCAAGTATCGAACGTCACGTTAACACTATCGTTAAAAATGGCGAAATGATTTTTCACTTATTTCATCAATTAGAGGAGAATATTCTGAGAGCCAAGAGGTTCTGTGCGCCCAATCGTTCACAAAAAGTACGAATCACTTCTCAGGATCTCGCTCTATTCTTCCATTTTGTCTGAACTCTCTTGGCGTCATGCTCGACCACGCTTTGAAGCGCGTACTAAAGTTTGCGCTGGTTGGGTATCCGACAATCTCACCAATATGTTGAATCGGCCACTCTGTTGAACGAAGTAAACGCGCGGCATACTCCATTCGCATGCGCATCAAGTGTGCCATCGGGCTTCGACCAAATTGTTGCTGCGTTAAACGATGTAAATGGGGCTCCGAACATGGATAGAGTGCCGCTAACTGCTCAACGCTCCAGTCTTTATGTAATTGACGCTGAACGAGGTCAAATACGCGGCGAAGTTTAAGCTGATTGCGAGAAACAGATTCCGAAGACGGCATATTCAGCATCAATTCCAGTTGCGCTACGCTGTGAGCACCGACCGCACTGCCGTAATCAATGGACAGATTTATGCTACGAAGCAATGTCTGAATACATGAATACATCACTTCCGGTGCAGGTGTTAGTTGATAGCTGATGTTTTCTCCCACCATCGACCACTCTTTATGTTGGGAAAGAAATACCCACGCGATTTGCCATGTTTCATCTTCCATTCCAAACCCATTTTCAATCCCCGCAGGCACGACCACCAGCGATCCGGGTTCAAGCTCATAACGGCACGCCCCACTTTCTAACCAACCTTTGCCACGCACAGTATAAAGCAGCATGTGTTTCTTCTGGTTCTTGCGATAAACGGAAAAGAAGTCACGGCAAGTCGCGATCCCACACTGCACAATGCCTCGTTCTTCCAGTGCAAGCACTCGCGTGTGATCAATGAACTCTTGATAGGTTTTCTCTGAGATGCTGTAGCGCTCTTGCTTTTCTTCCATGTCGGTGGCTCGTACTGTGAGTTATCGCTTTTTTACAATGACAAAATTTATTTGCGGGTGTTAGTTGAGAGTTTTGCAAAAGTTTTGGATGCCTTTGAAAAATACAACGCGAAATCATGGGGATAAACTACTCGCATCAATCTTTAAGGAGAAATGCGATGCTCTTAACACGCGAATACATCGATAAAGCATTTTGGCAAAAGCTGATTGCGATTGGCCTCCCTGTTTCACTGCAATCCATGCTTTTTGCGTTACTCGGCGTCGTGGATATTTTCATGGTGAGTCTACTTGGCGAATCCGCAACAGCTGCAGTCGGTGTCGGAAACCGCATCTTTTTCTTCAACCTTGCGGTCGTTTTTGGCCTGTGTGGTGCAGTAACGGTGCTGGCTTCTCAATATTACGGCTCAGGGAATATGGCGGGAATTCGCAGAACATTGGCGCAGTCTTGGTGTATTTCCATTTTAGTGACGCTGCCATTTATTGTTCTTTATGCGATTTTTGATGAAGAGATCGTCTCTTTCATGTCAGACGATCCTGAATACGTCACTTATGCACGTGACTATCTTGTGGTTACGGGCTTTAGTCTCATTGCAACGGCGATAGTGGTACCGATTGAAGCGGTATTGCGCTCCGTAGGACAAACCAAACTGGCAACCAACGTTAGTATCTCCGCCATTGTTGTAAATGTCGTGCTGAACTCCGTTTTGATTTTCGGTTTATTTGGATTTCCTCAATGGGGCGTATTTGGTGCAGCAGTCGGTACTTTTGTTTCTCGATTTTTCCAAACTGCGGTATTGATTTACTTTTTCTGCAAACGTTATGCGCACCTGATTCCGACCAAATTCGATTGGGCACAAGGCCGTTTAAAGCAGTATCGTCAAAAATACTTTAAGGTTTCTCTACCCATGTTGGTCCACGATGCACTCTGGACTGGTGGGCTGATCGTTTACAGCATCATCTATGGTCAATTGGGCGTTTCAGAACTTGCGATCATCTCATTCTTATCGCCAATTGAAGGTGTACTGATTTCAACCTTTATGGGATTTGCGGTCGCTGCATCCGTTCTTCTTGGGAATGATATTGGCGCAAAACATTATGATCGGGTCGAGAAAACAGCGTGGTGGTATGTGTTAACCAGCGCAATCTTAGCCACCTTACTATTTTTCCTAGTGTGGTTGAGCTCGCCTTTGATTCATCATCTATTGGTGCTGAGCCCATTAACCGATGCAGAAATGGCACTCAACGTATGCTTAGTCATGGCGCTGGGTATGATTTTGAGAGTGTTTAACATGGTAGGGATTGGCGGCGTACTAAAGAGTGGTGCGGATATTCGCTACAGCATTTTTATTGATACGTTCGGTCAGTGGGCTATTGGTATTCCTCTTACCTATTACACTGGTATGGTACTCGGGTTGCCTTTGCATTTTGTCTTGATGTCTCTGCTAGCTGAAGAATTTGTGAAAGGCGTACTGACGACTTATCGTATCCAATCTAAACGTTGGATAAACAATATGGTCGAAGATGACCAAACGGTGACAGCGTAACTGAAGATGCACTGACGAACTCACACCAAAAGGGCTCACCCGTTATGCACGCGTGAGCCCTTTTTATGTTTGGAGAATACTTGGTTAGATATCTGTAAAGCGATGAATGATTTGGTTTGAACTACCACGCCATTCGAGATTGAGGTCTTTCTTGTCTTGTTCAAACTTACCATCAATCAAAACGTCGATGTATTGCACCACTTCTCTTTGCGCGTCATCCAGTTCAGCCAGCGTATAGCCTGTCCAAACCCAGATGTCTTTACCGGGACACTCTTCTCTCACCCTTTTCACGATCTTTAAAATATGAGGCACATTAGCAGGATGAAGCGGATCTCCGCCCGACAACGACAAACCGCGACGTTTAATGCGCGTGTCATTCAAATCATTGATGATCTTGTCTTCCGCTTCTTGCGTGAACAACACACCCGAATCCAAGCGTTGCGTCGACTGGTTGTAACAGCCTCGACACTGATGCACACAGCCCGACACAAACAATGTGCAGCGCGTACCCGGTCCGTTAACAACGTCAATTGGATAATATTGGTGGTAGTTCATAATGCGTCTCTTTGTTATCGCGAAAAAGAAAATCAACCTAAAGCAGGTTGATTTTCAAAGTGTTGAATCGAGTGGTAATTAACCTTATAGGTGTTTCACTCGACGTTTAACTTCTTCTTGTTTGCCGAAGTTAAACGGACGTGCATCTGGGCTGCCCAAGTAGCCACATACGCGACGTGTCACCGATACTTTGGTTGAATCGTGGTTGCCACAACTTGGGCAAGTAAAGCCTTTGCTTGTACATTCAAACTCACCGGTGTAACCACATTCGTAACACTCATCAATCGGAGTGTTGGTTCCGTAGTAAGGAACGCGGGTGTAACTGTAGTCCCACACGTTTTCTAGCGCTTCTACGTTACGTTGCATGTTCGGGAACTCACCGTAACAGATGAAGCCACCGCTTGAGATTTCTGGGTAAGGCATCTCGAAGTCGATCTTGTCGTAAGGGTTAACCTTCTTCTCAACATCCAAGTGGAAGCTGTTGGTGTAGTAACCTTTGTCTGTTACGCCTTCAATCAAACCAAACTCTTTGGTGTCGATGCGGCAGAAACGACTACATAGGTTTTCACTTGGTGTTGCGTACAAGCTAAAGCCATAGCCAGTTTCGTCAGCCCATTGGTTCACCGCATCTTTTAAATGTTTGATGATCGCGACCGCTTTTTCACGCAATACGGCATCATCGTAAACGTGAGCTTCAGTACCAAACAACGCGTTGATAGTTTCATGCACGCCAATGTAGCCTAGAGAAATTGACGCACGGCCGTTTTTGAAGATTTCTGCAATCGAATCGTCCGCTTTCAAGCGCACACCACATGCACCTTCCATGTATAGAATTGGTGCAACGCGCGCTTTTACGTTCTCTAGACGAGAAATACGCGTTTCTAGTGCTTTACGAGCAAGACGTAGACGATCATCAAGCAGTTCATAGAACTTCGCTTCGCTGCCTTTTGCGCGAAGCGCAATACGTGGCAAGTTCAAGCTAACTACACCAAGGTTGTTACGACCTTCATGGATAAGTTCGCCATCCTCTTCGTAAGTGCCTAGGAAGCTACGACAACCCATAGGTGTTTTGAATGAACCCGTTACTTCCACGACTTTGTCGTAGTTAAGAATGTCTGGGTACATACGTTTTGAAGCACACTCAAGTGCAAGTTTCTTAATGTCGTAGTTTGGATCTTCTGCCTTGTGGTTTAGACCGTCTTTAATACCGAACACCAATTTAGGGAATACGGCGGTTTTACGGTTTTTGCCAAGACCAGCGATACGGTTTTTCAAAATCGATTGCTGAATAAGACGAGACGCCCAGCTTGTACCAAGACCAAAACCAAACGTAACGAATGGCGTTTGACCATTTGCCGTGTGCAGTGTGTTTACTTCGTACTCTAGCGATTGGAATGCGTCGTAACACTCTTTCTCAGTGCGCGCTTTAGCGAATTCTTCTGGCTCGGCAATGTTCCATTCTTTCGCGATCTCTAGGTGCTTCTCATAGCTTGTCATAACGTATGGAGCAAGCACTTCGTCGATACGGTTGATTGTCGTACCGCCATAAATATGGCTAGCTACTTGCGCAATAATTTGCGCCGTTACGGCAGTCGCAGTTGAAATCGATTTAGGCGTGTCGATTTCTGCATTACCCATTTTGAAGCCGTGCGTTAGCATGCCTTTCAAATCGATAAGCATACAGTTAAACATCGGGAAGAAAGGCGCGTAATCCAGATCGTGGTAGTGAATGTCACCCACTTCGTGTGCTTGAACCACATCACGAGGCAGGATGTGCGTTTTCGCGTAGTGCTTCGCCACGATACCCGCTAAAAGGTCACGCTGAGTTGGGATAACTTTGCCGTCTTTGTTCGCGTTTTCGTTGATCAAATCAAGGTTACTTTCTTCAATCAAGCCTTCGATTTCACGAGTTAGTGCACTTTGCTTTTCACGCGCGATGTCGCGGTCATGGCGATATTCAATGTAAGAACGTGCTAGGGCTTTGTAAGGACCTTGCATGAGTTCATTCTCGACTAAGTCTTGAATCTCATGGATGTGAACTTCATCGTGATCTTTTAGCTGTAACTCGACAGCAAGAGCGACATTAAGAGCATAAATGGCGACATCTTTATCTTTGTTTTCCGCTGCCGCTTCAACTGCTGCTTGGATACGATCCCTGTTGAACGGAGCTCTTGAGCCGTCACGCTTGATTACGATTGGTTTCACTTTCTTCTCCTTACCCCAGCATACTCACAGAGTTATCCACAAACACACTATATGGGGTTATTTTTTATTCTGCTAACACAATATATTGTGGCGTATTTAACGAAAAGCACCACTTGAAAACATTGATTTTGATCAATAAAGATCGGCTAGCGGACAAGAACAAATCGATCTTATTGGTACTGATCTCAGTTGCGAAGAAAACCGTGAAAATTGCAAAATTGGAACTAAATCTACTTGCTTTTTTGGGATGTCTTATAGAATAAAGGTTGGAAAGGAATACGCTAAAAACCAGGAGTGAAACAAGCCAATATGCGATCACTATTTGTTACTGCCTTATTAATTTTTAGTTCAACGTCACTTGCTCAAAACTCCATCAACTTAACCAGTTGGAATATAGAATGGCTGTCTATAAATGGAGGTAAGGTTTCGAGAACCAGTGACGATTTCGTTAAACTCAACCAATATGTGGATAAAACTCAAGCCGACATCATCGCCTTTCAGGAGGTCGACTCCAAAGCCGCGGTTCAAAAAGCCGTAGGCGATGGCTACGCGATTTATCTCTCTGATCGAGCTCAATCAAACAATAAGCACCTTCAGTTTTCTGATACCAATCAGTACACCGGTTTTGCTGTGCGCAAAGACATTGAAGTGTCTGACCCTGCAGACTTCTCAATCACGCGTGATAATAGCAAGTTGCGCTTTGCCAGCTACATCGTCGTTAACCCAAGCCAAAAGGACGAGCTTCACCTGCTCTCTGTGCATCTAAAAGCAGGATGCAGCGGAGCGTATAAAAATAGTCGTGATTGCCAGACACTGAGTCAACAAGGAGAAGCACTTGCGAAATGGATGAGCGAGAGAGAAAAGAAAAAAGAGCAGTATGCCGTAATGGGCGATTTCAATCACAACTTGTCGTATCAACGTGATTGGTTGTGGGCGATCATGACGCTCGGTAACGATGCGCAATTGGTAACGCGAGATACTCAAGCCGATTGCAAGGTTCGCTCAAATAAGAACCCAAGCAAAACACACCAATTCCGCTCTTTGATTGATCACATTATTGTTAGCCCGCAAATAAAAGCGAAAAACGCGCATCAAACGCTGTTCATCTCACAAGATGTTTTGGATTACAAACTGAGTGACCATTGCCCTGTAAACGCAACGGTAACGCTTAACTGAACGAACAAAATAGCCCAGCATGATGCTGGGCTATTTTATGTTGTAGTTTGTTAGATAGACGTTTGATTAGACGAGAGAAACCGTTCTATCAAAGCGATCTTGGATTCAGCAGCACTACGTCACCCTGCTTTAACCCAGTTCGCACTCTCCCCAACTCTCCAAGCTGAATAAGTCGAGTTTCTACCTCACCGCTGTCTTGCACCACTTTTACGTAGTCCAATTGGCCAACTTGGTAAACCGCCTCTTTTGGCACGCGAAGTACAACATCGTCGGTCAAGGTCAACGCGACTTTGGCGTATGTACCTGGATAGATAGCCGTTGGCGGCTCAAATTGAAGCTTTACGGTATAACTGCGCGAGTTGGCATCTGCCGACGGCGTCACTTCTTTTACAGCCGCTTGTGCGTTGAGGTTGTAAGACGGAAAAACAACGTCCACTTCTTTATCATAAGTCACATAAGGCATGACAGACTCAGCAAAATTCACCTCTATTTCCAACGAGTTTGGATTGTACATTGATAAAAGCAAAGCCCCCGGCGTCGCAGTATCACCCTTGTTGATGGGCTTTTGCGTGATCAAACCATCAAACGGTGCAGTAATGATGCTGTAGCCAAAGGTCGTTTCCGCCTCGGAGACCGCCGCTTGCGCTTTATTGAAGTTGGCTTGTGCGGTTTGCAGCGCACTTTCCGCTTGGTCAAATTGCGATTGAGGGATCAGTTTTTTGTTTAAAAGCGCTCTGACACGAGAAAACTCCTTTCTCGCCGCGTTAAGCTGCGCTTGTGCAGAGGATAAAGCCTGCTCACTTTGACGAACTCGCGCGTCGAGATCATCGCTTTCTAGCCGCGCCAACACGTCTCCTTGCTTCACTCTATCGCCAACCTTCACCAATACCTCCATCACCGATGCCGTTAACCGTGCAGCGATATCGGCGTGTTGTTCTGCAACGACGACGCCCGGAAACTCTCGAACAACTGGTTCGCTGGTTAACATCAGTTGATGTGTCTCTGCGTTATTTACATCAATCTGGTTGGTTTTCGCGTCATGTTCTGTCGGCAATTTTTCTGTAAAAAAACCAGCCATATAGAGAAAAAGAAGCGCGAGTATGGCAAACAGAATCACGCCTAGCCATTTGGTATCTAATTTCATTGCTCTTCCTCCATCTGAGGTAATCCATGTCCTTTGGTGTTTTGGTATGCAAGGTTATAAACCACCGGAACCACAAGCAGCGTAAAGATGGTCGAGGCGGTAATACCGAATATGATTGCCCAAGCCAAACCATTAAAAATTGGGTCTAACGTAATCACGACATTACCCAGCAACGTTGTACCCGCAGTCAGCAATATTGGCCGCATACGAACAACACCAGATTCAATCAACGCATCATGTAAGCTACGACCTTCAGCCAACGATTGCTGAACAAATTCAATCAAAACGAGTGAGTTACGCACCACAATCCCTGCTAGCGCAATCATGCCGATCATCGCGGTCGCCGTGAACAGAGCTGGGTTGGGGTAATTACCGATGTCACTGCTTAACACATTCAAAATCCAGAACCCCGGCATAATCCCAATCACAGTCAGAGGTATCGCCAGCATGATGATGCCCGATACCGCAGGTAAACCAGTTTGAATCAACATCACCACAAATACGCCAAGCAGCGCAGCGCCATAAGCAATGCCTAAATCGCGGAATACGTCCACTGTGATTTTCCATTCCCCCTCACCACTCCAAACCACTTCGATGTTGTCTGGCACGCTCCAAGAGACACCAGCGCCATTGCTCAAGTACGTGCGATCTTGCCAGTGACGATGCACATCTTCCGCGTGAGTTGTATCTTGGTCAGCCATCACATCGGCAATCACTTCACCCGGAACACGCCCAACTACCTCGGCGTAGACATACACAACAGGCTTGAGGTTTTTATGGAAAATCGGTTTGTCCGCTGCACGTTTCACAAAATGACCGACTTCAGACAACTGCACGATAGGCTGAGGAGCATCCACAACCGCCCCATTGGATTCTACTTTTGCAATGCCCGGACGGCCTCGCACATAAAGCTGCTCTAGTTGATTCAGGTTATCTCTGTCTTCGCGTCGGAGCTGCACTTCGATAGGTAGTGGGTCCACTTCTCTTGGATCGGCGATATAACCGAGCACTTTGGCGTTCGCGGCGGTAATAAGCGTGTTATTGATATCAGCAACAGAAACACCGGACAGCGCCGCTTTTTCTTGATCAACGATGAATTGCCACGTTTCTAAATCACCTTGGATGCTGGTATCCACCTCAGAAACCAACTGTTCTTTGCGAAGCCTATCCGCGACTTTCTCTGCTTGGCTCATCAGATCTTCATAAGATGTCGCTTCATCACCGTAAACTTCTGCTGTAATGGTGGCGATAACAGGCGGGCCTGGCGGCACTTCGACTAGCTGCACGTCAGCGTCAAACTTATCTGCAATCTGCTCTAAATCCGCCCTGAGTCGTGTCACCAACTCGTGTGATTGCATTGCGCGGCGATTCTTCTCTGCAAGAACGACTCGAAGCTCGCCTTGGTATGGTTCGCTACGCATAAAGTAGTGGCGCACCATGCCGTTGAAATCCATTGGGGAAGCGGTGCCTGCAAAGCCCGACACACTTGTCACTTCCGGCACCGTCATTAAATAGTCCGTAAAGTTCGACAGCGCGTTGGAGGTATCCACAAAGCTTGAAGACTCTGGCATGTTTAATACCAATTGGAACTCATTTTTATTGTCATAAGGCAGCAACTTGAGTGGAACTAAGCGAAGTGCTGGCAACAATGCTGCCAAGACGAACAACAAGGCAACCAAACCAAGGAAAAGCCACGCTTTCTTGCGACTTTCAAGTAGCGGAATCAACACACCACGATACAAACGATACATCGGCGAAGATTGGATGTCATAGTGGCCGTTTTCCTCAGCACCTTTGAGTAGCTTCTTGGCAAGCCAAGGTGTGATCATAAACGCGACAACGGTACTAAAGATAACGCTGATCGGAACGTTGAACGCCAGTGGCGCCATGTAAGGCCCCATCATCCCAGTGATAAAAAACATCGGCGTAAACACGATAACAATCGCGACCGTCGACATTAACAAGGCGCTACGAATTTCTGCCATGGCGAGAACAATCGCATTGGTTCGTGTTAGATTTTTTCGTTTGAGGTAGCGTTCAATGTTGTCGATACTCGCGATCGGATCGTCCACGATCAAACCTAGCGCCAAAATCAACGCAAAGAGTGTGACTCGATTGATGGAATAGCCAAATGCCAAGTCCATCCCGAGCGCGGCACCATAGCTAATCGGAATCGCGATACCAACCACCAATGCGCTTCGCCAGTTCAAGAACAAACCGACAAACACCACGACCGTTAGAATAGAGATGCCAAGGCTTGATACCAAGTTGTTTACTTTCGCATTCGCCGTTTCGCCATAGTCTCGAATGACTGCAACTTGCACTTGTGGAGGAAATTGCTCGGATTGAAGCGCCGCCAGTTTATCCCGAACAGACTGAGCGACGTTAACCGCGTTCGAGCCTTTTTGTTTAGCGACAGAAATGAATACCGCTGGGTATGCTTCATCGTAGTTTTTATCGCGATACCAAGTATCGGATGTTGCCTCACCTTCACCGTCGTAAATACGCGCGACATCTTTCAAATAAACGGGTTTACCATTGAGCACCGCGATAACAAGATCGCCAACCTCTTCGGCGTTAGTCAGAAACCGTCCCGACTCCAATGTGAAATTTTGCCCGTTTACGCGAACGTTCTTGCCTTGGGTTTTGCTATTACTGAGCTGGATGGCCTGTTCGAGGTCATCGATGGTTACTTTGAAGTTTGCCATCGCAACGGAATCAAGCTCTATCTGGATTTTTCTCGGCTCACCGCCAATCACTTCCACCTTGTTGGTGGCATCCAATGATTTAATGCCTAACGTGGCTTGGTCTGCAATACGTCTCAACTGATGGCGATCGAGAATGTCTGGATCGGTGGAATAAATTGCGGCAACAACAATGGGTACATCATCGATTTCAACAGGCTTTACAAGCCAGTTAGTGACAGAAGGAGGAACTTTGTCTTGGTTGGAATAGAGTTTGTTATACAGCTTGACCAGAGCATCTTCCCGGTTTTCGCCGACATAGAAACGAACGATGACTTGCGCAGCACCTTCCATGGACGAGGAATAAACGTATTCCACACCGTCAATTTGGCTAACAAGCTTTTCTAATGGTTCAGTGATTTGATTTTCGACTTGAGAAGCGCTGAGTCCGGGAGCCGAAACCAATACATCTGCCATTGGCACAACGATTTGGGGGTCTTCCTCTTTCGGGGTCAACCACAAGGCCGCAGCACCGACCACAAGCGCGAGTAAAATCATGATCGGAGGGAAAAAGCTGTTCATCACAGACTGAACAAAACTTCGCTTTAGTTTGTCGGGCATCCTTTCCCCTCCATATCAGATTGATTGTTTACGCGTTCGCGGTTTTCATCTTCTTCGCGTTACGGTTAGTAATGATCGCTTTCGCGAACAGAGATCCAACTAACATCGCAAGGAAGAACACTACAATGCTCACGTTGCCTAATGCCAGACTCGCAACCGCAGGGCCAGGGCAAATACCGGCCAAACCCCAACCTAAACCAAAGATCGCCGCACCAGATAACAAACGTCCGTCGATGTTCTTATTGGTTGGTGTGCAAAACGCTTCACCGCTAACTGATTGTTTTCTCGGCTTGATGATTAAAAAATAGCTTGGCATGAATACCGCGAGTGCGCCGCCCATCACAAAAGCCAAACTTGGATCCCAACTGCCAGAAATATCTAAAAATCCAATGACTTTAGCTGGGTCGATCATGCCGGACACCGCCATGCCCATACCGAATAACACACCGCTCAAAAGAGCAGAAAAACGAAAAATAGTCTTGTTCATGGAATCTCTCTTAAACTAGGTGAAGTCGAACGAATACCGTTAGGCCAGCGACAGCCATAAATACACAGGTCGCCACAATAGAGCGCTTAGACAAACGGCCCATGCCACAAATGCCGTGTCCGCTAGTACATCCGTTACCCAGTCTGGTCCCGATTCCTACCAATAAACCAGCGGCAATCACCATCCCTAAAGAAAGGTTCGCGGTACTAGGAACCGCAACGCCCAACATCAGAACGCTAATCAAGCCACCAGCTATCATTCCAACCGCAAAAAGCAATCGCCACGAATAATCACCTTTTTTCGGTGACATAATGCCATTCATAATTCCACTGATTCCGGCAATTTTACCGTTAACCAACAACAATATAGTGGCGGAGATCCCTAACAAAATGCCACCAAACAACGATTCCCATGGAATAACGTTTAACATTATTTACCTCTAAAATCTTAGCTACGAATTAGTTACAGAAAACGCCATGAAGCGCTTTGATTAATGACTCAACTCTCGGTTCTGACAACGAATAAAACACTTGCTGTGATGCCTTACGAGCCGTGATCAATTTGTGTTTGCGAAGCACCGTTAAGTGCTGTGAAAAGGCGGATTGGCTAAGGAACGAGTTCTTTTGCAGTTCCCCAACACCAACTTCACCTTGGGTCAGTTGGCACAACACCATTAGCCTTTCCGGATGTGCCATTACTTTTAGAAGATCAGCAGCTTCATTGGCATTGCCTTTCATTGCTGCTACATCCATATCTGTATAGCTCATGACTCACCTCTACATTAAAAACTAAATTAGATATTACTAAAACAATATCTTTAGTCAACACTAAATTAGTAATTGTGAATTTAGATAAATTAACATTAGACATTTCTAATTTAGTTAATTATAGTGATGAACATCAAAGGATGGCGTTCTCAGTTTGAGAGTACGAAGGAGAAGAGTTATGACGTTAGAAAATGCAGTACGAGTTTTTGCAGGCACGATGGTATTGGTCTCGGTCATACTAACCGTGTTCGTTCACAGTAACTTCATTTGGTTCACCGTGTTTATCGGCGTTAATCTTATTCAAAGTGCTTACACGGGAATCTGCCCTGCTGCTTATTTTTTAAAGAAATTTGGTTTTAGATAATCTAGAGCGCAGTGACCTTTCACACTGGCTATTCGTGAAAGGTCAGCTCGCCCTAAAACTTGGAGTTAAAAATGACTAAGATCTTAATCGTCGGTGGTGTTGCAGGTGGTGCATCTGCGGCGGCGCGTGCTCGTCGTCTAAGCGAAGATGCCGAAATCATCATGTTTGAACGTGGCCCGTTTGTTTCATTTGCCAACTGTGGCTTGCCTTATCACATCGGCGGCGATATCCAAGAACGCAGTAAGTTACTACTACAAACGCCAGAAAGCTTTTTAGCACGCTTTAACGTTGATGTTCGCGTGATGAATGAAGTAGTTTCTATTAACCGACAGGACAAAACCGTTACGATCAAAAACCTGTTGGATGAGTCTGAATACGTAGAATCATACGACTTCCTACTGCTTAGCCCAGGTGCTGGTCCTATTGTTCCACCAATCCCAGGCCTCGATAACCCGCTCACCCACTCGCTACGTAACATTCCAGATATGGATCGCATCATCGAAACGATCCAAATGAACAAACCAGAACATGCGACGGTTGTTGGCGGCGGTTTCATCGGTTTAGAAATGATGGAAGCCTTCCACCAACTTGGCATTAAAACCTCTCTGATCGAAATGGCAGACCAAGTCATGACGCCAGTAGACCGTGAAATGGCAGGTTTTGCTCATGCAGAAATTCGTGACAAAGGTGTCGACCTCAAACTTGGCGTCGCGCTTGAATCTGTGAAATTCGTACCTAACGAGCACGTTGCAAGTTTCGACTCTGGTGAGAGTGAGAAACACCAACACCTAGAAGGTGAATTGGAGTTAACACTGAACAACGGTGAAAAACTCACTACCGATATTCTGATCATGGCAATCGGTGTGCGTCCTGAGACAAAACTGGCGCAAGAAGCTGGCCTTCAAATTGGCGCGCTAGGCGGTATTTACACGAACGAATACATGCAAACCAGCGATCCTTCGATCTACGCTGTCGGCGATGCGATAGAAGAGAAAGACTTCGTGACAGGCGAGCAAACTCTAGTGCCACTTGCAGGCCCGGCAAACCGTCAAGGCCGTATGGCAGCGGACAATATGCTCGGCCGCAAAGAAACTTACCAAGGCACACAAGGGACAGCGATTTGTAAGATCTTTGACCTTGCAGTGGCTTCTACCGGTAAAAACGAGAAGCAACTAAAACGCGCTGGTATCGCATACGACAAAGTGTACGTGCATACAGCAAGCCACGCGAGTTACTACCCTGGCGCTGAAGTGGTGTCGTTCAAAATGTTGTTCGAACCAAAATCAGGCAAGATTTTAGGTGCTCAAGCAGTTGGTAAAGATGGCATCGATAAACGCATCGACGTTATGGCTGTTGCACAACGTGCTGGCATGACGGTTGAACAACTGCAGCATCTTGAACTGACTTACGCGCCACCTTACGGCAGTGCAAAAGATGTGATCAACCAAGCGGCATTTGTGGCAAATAACATCATCAAAGGTGACGCAACGGCGATTCATTACGATGAAATCGACAACCTGACTGAAGATCAAATTCTCCTCGACGTCCGCAACCCGGGTGAATTGGAGTCGGTTGGTTATCTTGAAGGGGCAATCAACATTCCGGTTGATCAACTGCGCCATCGTATGGGTGAACTACCAAAAGACAAAGAGATTGTGATTTACTGTCAAGTAGGCTTGCGCGGTAACGTGGCATACCGTCAACTCGTCAACAATGGTTACAAAGCTCGTAACTTGATTGGTGGTTACCGTACTTACAAGTTTGCAAAAGCGTAATGTAATCTTCGCAAACATTACATCGGTTTGATTTGAGAAATAAAAACGGCTGATACATATATCAGCCGTTTTTTCTTATCCCGAATATTGTAGCGCTAGTTTAGTAACTATTCCGTTTCCACCAAAGCGATTTTATCGGATGTCGATTTTTCCAATTTGATCGCAATAAACTTAGAGGTTGGCGTAAATGTTCTATCCCCATAACTATCTAAAGGAACCAATGGGTTCGTTTCTGGATAGTAAGCCGCCGCCTGACCTGCTGGCACATCATAGGCAACAAGCATAAATCCGCTTACGCGACGCTCTACGCCATCTTCCCATAATGACACCATGTCCACTTTGTCGCCCGGTTCAAATCCGAGTTTACGAATATCCGCTTCATTGATAAACAGCACTTCGCGCATGCCAAATACTCCACGATAACGGTCATTCAAGCCGTAAAGTGTCGTATTGTATTGGTCGTGTGAGCGCATGGTTTGCAAAATCAAATCTGGCTTTTGGCCTTTTTCGAGTATCGCTTCGCTGATCAACTGCTTCGGCAACTCGCTAGAGCTGAACTGCGCTTTGCCGCTTGGTGTATTCCATCGACGCTCGGCAGCTGGGTTTACCAAGTGGAATCCACCCGGGTGTTTAAGCTTATGGTTAAAATCGGTAAAGCCCGGAATGGTGTCGGCAATCAAATCGCGAATACGGTCGTAATCTTCAATCGCCCACAACCAATCAATTGGTTTTGCCCCGAGTGTAGCATTGGCAATACCGGCAATAATCGCTGGTTCTGAACGCAAATGCTCCGAACGCGGTTTTAGCTGACCAAATGAGATATGCACCATGCTGAAAGTATCTTCAACCGTCACACCTTGTGGGCCAGTCGCTTGCTGATCAATCTCAGTACGGCCTAAGCATGGAAGAATAAGCGCATCTTTACCTGTGACAAGGTGAGAACGATTTAACTTCGTCGAAATGTGTACGGTTAAATTACAGTTTCGCATCGCGTTGTGCGTACGTTCTGTGTCTGGCGTTGCTTGTGCAAAGTTACCGCCCAAACCGATAAATACTTTCGCTTGCCCTTCTTCCATCGCTTTAATGGCTTGCACAGTGTTGTGGCCTTCACCACGCGGGACGGCAAAGTTAAATCGACTTTCAATGCGATCCAACAACAGATCTGAAGGTTTTTCATCAATGCCCATCGTACGGTCGCCCTGAACGTTACTATGACCACGCACTGGTGAAAGACCCGCGCCCGGCTTACCAACGTTACCTCGTAACATTTGTACGTTTGCGACTTCTTTAATGGTTGGTACAGAGTGACGATGCTGAGTCAACCCCATCGCCCAACACATGATCACACGTTCTGCACGTCGATACATGCTCGCCACCATCTCGATTTCACTTAAATCAAGACCCGATTGTTCCGCGATGTGTTCCCAAGAGGTTGCGTCCACTTCAGCCAAATACTCCTCAATACCTATCGTGTGTTGCTTGATGAATTCACGGTCAAATACCGCTTTGCCACCGTTTTGCAATGCCTCGCGTTCCCATTGCAACAAGAATTTCGCGATGCCACGAAACACTGCCATGTCTCCACCTAAAGCAGGACGCAGGTACGCCGTGTTGGTAGGCTCTGAGCCGTTACTCAACATCTCAATCGGCATTTGTGGGTTTTGGAAACGCTCTAATCCGCGCTCTTTCAGCGGGTTTAGACAGATAACCTGTGCACCACGTTTTACCGCTTCGCGCAGAGGTTCAAGCATTCGTGGGTGATTCGTGCCCGGGTTTTGACCAATCACAAAAATCGCGTCGGCTTCTTCAAAATCATCAAAGATCACTGTGCCTTTACCAACGCCAATTGTGTCTTTCATCCCGATTGCACTGGCTTCGTGACACATGTTGGAACAATCTGGGAAGTTGTTGGTACCGAATGCGCGCACAAATAGCTGATACAAAAACGCCGCTTCGTTGCTTGCACGGCCAGAGGTATAAAACTCCGCTTGGTGTGGTGAATCCAATTGGTTGAGATGTTTAGCCACAAGAGAAAAAGCCTCATCCCAAGAGACAGGCACATAGTGGTCGGACTCGGCATCGTATCGCATTGGGTGCGTGATACGGCCTTGGTATTCCAACCAGTAATCGGTTTGCGTTGAGAGAGATGAAACGCTGTGATTGGCAAAAAACTCAGGATCAACCAGACGATTGGTCGCCTCCCAGTTTACCGCTTTCGCGCCATTCTCACAGAAATTGACTTTACCACTATCTGGCGACTCGCCCCATGCACATCCCGGGCAGTCGAAACCGCCATTTTGGTTGGTTTTGAGCATAGTGCGAATGTTTTTAACTGCATTTTCACTGCCCCACCAACTTCTGGTTACGGCTTTCAGTGCACCCCAACCACCAGCTGGACCTTTGTATGTTTTTATTTGTTCTTTTTGGCTCACGACTTTACTCCTCGCAGATATATCAGCAAGCAGGGTGCCCGTGAAAACAAGCGCGTTATTTATTGAGATAATGCGGAAGTATTGAAGGGCTTAGGTTTCTAATCCATGTATTTTTTAATCCAAATAAGTAACCACTCAACATGCTCTCGCTTGTCCGAGCGTTTACTTATCTAGATTCTTGATATCGGATACCCGCCTACTGTTTCTAAGACTGTTAGATTCAATTTGCATTGTTGCGTCTTGATCTAAATCAAAGATTAAGTCGATATTCAATATGCGTCCAATTGATAATCCTGACCGAGTGATAAACAAAATCTATGACGAATTTTTCCACTGACGGTCATCACATTTTTAATCAATACAATTTATGAGGTTAATCGTTTTTCTATTCGATTCTGCCTAGTTCGCTTAACGAACTCAATAAAATCGCTACTCTTGATAATAGATAATATCTATCACACTATAGATACTTTAAATTTGACCCTAATTAATATCAGGAATAGCCTTGATTCAGATCAATTTTGAGTGTGGTTTTATTCTTGACTTGGTTTTGGTTTTTCATTCCCCAGTTAAAACGCTCCAGCGCTTAAAAAGTACGGTAGTGCTGTGCCCTTTTTAGGGAGTTCCCCCGTACATGTGACTCACAACGCAAGGTTAACAAGCCATTATGGATATCAAACAACTTAAATATCTCATCGCACTTGAACAGACCAAACACTTTGGTCAAGCCGCCGCATTGTGCCACATTACGCAGCCTACCTTGTCCATGAGAATCCGGAGCTTAGAGGAAGAACTCGATCTCGAATTAATCCAAAGAAGTCAAAGATTTGAAGGATTTACTGAAGCCGGAGAACGCATTTTAGCTTGGGCAAAAACCGTCTTAGCAGCTCATGATGGATTGCAAGCCGAAGCCGCCAACTGCCGTGGTCAGTTGGTTGGCTCTCTTCGGCTTGGAATGGTACCACTCGCCAGCCAAAACCCTATGCAATTGCTCAAACCATTAGCTCAACAGTTCCCTGAGTTACGCTTTCAAATACTCTCCATGACGACCGAACAGATCATAGACCAACTCAATCGCAATCAACTGGATTTGGGGATGTGTTATGTCGATCAAGTCAACACCGCTTACTTCGATGTTATCGAGCTAGATTCAACCAAACTTGGCGTTTTATTCGATGAGCGTCATTTTGATTTTGCCGAATCTGAAGTGTTGTGGGAGTCACTCAATAACATTCCGCTAGGGCTGCTTTCAAAGGGTATGCACTATCGCCACTCCATTGATCTTAGCTTTGTGAGTAAAGGGCTGGTTCCGCAAACCGTCATTGAAAGTAACTCCACCTTTCACTTGATCCAAGCAGTAACCAGTGGCCTTTGTTGCGCCATTATGCCGCTGAATTGTGGATTGGAAGAGTTGAACGATACGCTTCGCATTATCCCTATCGAAGAAGCCGCCGTTCACGCCCCGCTAGGTTTGTTAAAGCGAAAACAAGAACCCTTCTCCGCGCTAACCGATCAGTGCTTCGCAGAAGCAAAAAACATATTCAATCGATAACAAGAATCCACACGTCAATGTTTGGCATACATAACGGCTTATGAGGTGATTTCATGAGATGTACTACTCAATCTTATTTTGAACTGTCCGATTTCAATCAAGCACCACCTCAACCAAGTGCGTTCAATTACCGAGAATTGATTGATGGCCGCCCAGTACAACAAATGTCGCTGGCGAGTGAATCCGCCTTAGCTATCAGCTACAACGGCATTAGCCAAGCGGTCATGATGGTGACGCCAGGCCATCTGGAAGACTTCGTGAAAGGATTTAGCCTAAGCACAGGCATCGTCCACGACTTCAAAGAGATCAAAGACATTGAAATTGGCGGCGATCACGAATCTCACTATGCGGAAGTGGAAATCAGCAACCGCGCTTTCTGGGCGTTAAAAACACAACGCCGAAATCTTGCTGGCACAACCGGATGCGGCATTTGTGGCGTCGAGGCTCTTGAACAAGCTTTGCCTGATTTGGCGCCGCTGACACCGTCTCTTCCTCCGCGCTCCGATGTATTTGAAGGGCTGCGAGACAAAGTCGCACTGCATCAAGAAGCCGCACGTGAATCTGGCGCGTTACACGCCGCCTTATTTGCGGATTTACAAGGCAACATCAAGTTGTGCCGAGAGGACATCGGCCGTCACAACGCGCTAGATAAGTTGATCGGCGCATTGGCCAACAATCACATCGAGCCTCAAAGTGGCTTCGCTATCATGACAAGCCGTTGTAGCTTGGAGTTGATCCACAAAGCCGTTCGCGCGCGTATCCCCACTCTGGTTTGCTTATCTGCGCCTACAGCGTTAACCGTCGAATGGGCAAGAAGAAACCATTTGAACCTAATTCACTTACCAAAACACGGCTCGCCGCGTCTATACAGCCCTGCGCCTTAACACGTCAACTTAGCCGAATTCCTAACATTTCTAACAGAGACCTCTGGGCCTCTGTTGTTTGCTTCTGATTCCCAATTGATACTTAGCGACCAGCCACTATTCTCTCCAACCAAACGTGCTCACCCCTTGTCAGCACTAAGCTTGCGTATATTAACCTGCTTGCATTTTAACGCTTTCCAATCCGATAAGAACCCTGTCAAAAAACCATAAATTAGTAAGGATTTTGTGTGACTCTTTTCACGCTTTTCCGCCTTCCTAGGCATTTCTAGGAATTTTTCCTAGCCGATCTAGGCAACCATCTCATGTGCCTCACAAAACCACTCTCTAGAATTCCGCTCAGTCAAAGGTAACAAGAGCACATAACGGTCTCCGTTGTGTTTCTAAAACAATTACAAGAGAGTTCATCATGTTAAAATTCCTCGAACAGGTGCGGAAGCCGACCCTCGATCTTCCTGTCGAAGTTAGAAGAAAGATGTGGTTTAAACCGTTCATCCAATCTTACTTGGTCGTATTCATCGGCTACCTAACCATGTACTTGATTCGTAAGAACTTCAATGTCGCGCAAAACGACATGATCTCAACTTACGGTTTGAGCATGACAGACCTAGGTCTTATTGGCCTTGGCTTCTCCATCACATACGGCATCGGTAAAACCGTTGTGTCTTACTACGCTGACGGTAAGAACACCAAGCAATTCCTCCCTTTTATGCTGATCCTTTCTGGTCTTGCAATGCTTGGTTTCAGCTTCAGCATGGGCGGCGGTAGCGCAAGCCTGTTCTTGATGGTGGCTTTCTACGCTCTAAGTGGTTTCTTCCAAAGTACTGGTGGCCCTTCTAGTTACTCAACCATTACAAAATGGACACCTCGTAACAAACGCGGCTCTTACCTAGGCTTGTGGAACATGTCACACAACGTTGGTGGTGCGGGCGCAGCGGGTGTTGCTCTTTTCGGTGCTAACTACCTATTCGACGGCCACGTAATCGGCATGTTCGTGTTCCCTTCTATCATCGCGATCATCGTTGGCTTTATCGGTATGCGCTTTGGTAGCGACTCTCCAGAAGCTTACGGTCTAGGTAAAGTAGAAGAACTTTTCGATGAAGCAGTGAGTGAAGAAGACACCGCCGCTGAAGAAAACCAGATGACCAAAAAAGAAATCTTTGTTGAATACGTTCTTAAAAACAAAGTTATCTGGCTACTTTGCTTTGCCAACATCTTCCTCTACATCGTGCGTATCGGTATCGACCAATGGTCAACGGTATATGCGTACCAAGAGCTTGGTCTGTCAAAAGAAACGGCAATCTCTGGCTTTACTCTGTTCGAAGTCGGTGCGCTTGTGGGTACTTTGATGTGGGGTTACTTATCTGACCTAGCAAACGGTCGCCGCGCATTGGTTGCTTGTGTGTCTCTTGGTTTGATCATCGTATCGCTTGAGTTCTACCAACACGCAACAAATGAATTCATGTACTTGTCGTCTCTATTCGTACTTGGTTTCTTGGTGTTTGGTCCGCAACTTCTTATCGGTGTTGCAGCGGTTGGTTTTGTTCCTAAAAAAGCAATCAGTGTGGCTGACGGTGTGAAAGGTACATTCGCTTACCTAATCGGTGACAGCTTCGCGAAACTTGGTCTCGGTATGATTGCAGACGGTACACCAATCTTCGGTCTAACAGGCTGGAAAGGTACCTTCGCAGCCCTAGATACCTCCGCCATGATTTGTATTGTTTTGCTTGCTTTCGTTGCTATCGCGGAAGAGAAGAAGATTCGACACGCGAAGAAGCTTCAACTTGCACAAAACCAAGCCTAACTTCTCTGCGCGCTTTACTTCGGTAAAGCGCGCAAGATCATTAAAATGAGTTGATCAATTCAGTATCATTAAAGGTTTTTCTATTAGCTCCGTTTTGGGGCTTATTGTTGTTTGTTGTCTGCTCTATTTGGTTGTAATGATGATTCATGTTGCTCTAGTTGATGATCACGTCATCGTGCGTTCTGGTTTCGCACAATTATTAAATTTAGAAAGTGATATTACCGTTGTTGGTGAATTTGGTTCTGTCGCCGAAGCACGCACAGGCTTGCCTGCGGTACACCCACACGTCGTCATCCTAGATATTTCCATGCCCGATGAGAGCGGATTAAACTTACTGAGCGAAATTCCAACTGGCATTGCCTGTGTCATGCTAAGCGTGCACGACTCCCCTGCAATGGTGGAAAAATCACTAAAACTTGGTGCAAAAGGCTATCTAAGCAAACGCTGTAGCCCAGACGAACTTATTCAAGCCGTGAGAACCAGTGCGTCTGGCGGCTGCTATCTTACCTCCGACATTGCCATCAAACTGGCAACACCAAGTGACAAAGCTGCATCGCTTTGCCAACTAACAAGACGCGAAAATGAAGTTTGCCAGCTTTTAGCCAAAGGGCTGGATGTAAAATCCGTCGCGGCAGAGCTTGGCTTGAGCCACAAGACCGTACACGTTCATCGAGCGAATGCCATCGACAAACTCGGTGTGAAAAACAACGTTGAGCTCGCCAAACTATTCTCTCAAGAGTCCTTTTAATGCGAGCCTATTCTGTCACAACGATTTGTGGTCTGTTTGTTATGGCCTGTGCTTGGTTCTGTTTGTGGGTGATCGCCTACTACTTTGTCAACGATCCAGAGCTCGCCATTCTGCTTTTCCCATTCGCCTTACGATTGGGGATTGCGCTGCACACTCGCACCGCGTACTGGCCAACAATCTACGTATCAGAATGGGCGCTGACGATTGCACTTGCGACCCTATTAGAGCAACCTCAATGGCTCACCGTGCTGATCGCCAGTGTTGCCAGCATCCCTGTCACACTGATTGCGAAAAAATACTACTACGGTGACCAAAACCGCCACTTAGCCGTCATGGGCGTTGTGATCATCATTACCGCCTTCATCAACGTAATGGCGGTCGGCTTTCACGTGCCTTCTGTTTACATGGTGTGGTTAGCCAGTATTTCTGGTGGGCTGATGCTGGTTCCTATGTGCTACCTACTGTGGAACTACCTATTTCAAAGCCGATGGTCGCCTCTGACGTCGCATCTTTTGAACAACACTGTGGTGTTCAGCATTCGCCACATTGTGTTTTACGCCGTACTTCTTATCGGCAGCATTCTAGTGCAAACGAGTTTGCCTGAAGAGTTAAAACGATTTGCGCCATTTTGTATGGCTATCCCAATCATCGTGCTGGCACTTCGTTACGGCTGGCAAGGAGCCCTGCTCGCCACCATGCTCAACAGTATCGCGCTGATTGCGGCTCGTAGCGGCGTATCGAATCTAGAAATCACCGATTTGTTGTTGTCTCTTTCAGCTCAAACTATCACTGGCATCATGCTGGGTTTGGCGGTGCAAAAGCAAAAAGATCTCAACCACAAACTGCGTGGCGAGCTATCCCGCAATCAAAACCTGTCTCGTCAACTTATCGAAGCGGAAGAATCGGTAAGACGCGACATTGCCCGCGAACTGCATGACGAAATCGGCCAGAACATTACCGCTATCCGTACTCAAGCCAACATCATCAAGCGCATCGATAACGCAGAAATGAGCGCACATTGCGCAGATACAATTGAGGGGCTTTCTCTCAACGTGTACGACACCACTAAGCGACTGTTGAGCAAACTAAGACCCAAAATGCTGGATGATTTGGACTTAAAAGAATCCGTCGAGCAACTGACGCGAGAGATGGAATTCGCCAATCACGGAACGACTGTTCAGCTGAACTGGCAAGGCGATTACACCAGCCTGAGTGACACACTCAAAGTCACCCTATTCCGTTTATGCCAAGAGTCATTAAATAACGCAGCCAAGTACGCAGAAGCGCAGTTGATCAATATTGAACTGACAATTGGAGAAGCTGCGGTGTCACTGATGATTCACGATGATGGTGTCGGATTCAAAGTTCAGGACAGCATGAAAGGCATGGGCGTTCGCGGCATGCAAGAGCGTGTGCACGCGTTAGGTGGAAAAATGGTTATCTACTCCACCAGCGATCAAGTGATCGGCACACAAATCAGCATTACTTTACCTAAGGTGTAACTCAAGATGTTTGGATTTTTACGTTCACCTAAATTTACTCAGCCGAGTCTGAGCAACGAGCAAATCGACCAGCGTTACCGCCATTGGCGTTTGCACATTATGTTGGGGATGTACATCGGCTACGCAGGTTTCTACTTTACTCGTAAGACCTTTAACTACGCCGCACCAGCGATGATTACCGATCTTGGCTTAGATAAAGGCGATTTGGGCCTTATCGGTACGCTTTTCTACATTACTTACGGCTGCTCGAAGTTTATTTCCGGTACGATTTCAGATCGCTCTAACCCTCGTTATTTCATGGGATTAGGATTGATTGCGACAGGTCTGGTCAATATCGCGTTCGGTTTTTCTAGCTCACTCGCGGCTTTCATTACTCTGTGGATCTTAAACGCCTGGTTCCAAGGCTGGGGCTGGCCTTCATGCTCCAAGCTGTTAACTACTTGGTATTCACGCTCCGAGCGTGGCTTCTTATGGGCGATTTGGAACACCGCACACAACGTTGGTGGCGCGCTGATCCCTATTTGGGTGGGCTATTTAACGTTGCACTACAGCTGGCGTGAAGGCTTTATTCTACCCGGCATCATCGGGGTATTACTCGGTCTATTCGTTTGTTGGCGATTGCGCGACAAACCCACAACAATGGGCTTACCAAGTGTCGGACAATGGCGCAACGACGCACTAGAACTTGCGCAAGAAAATTACGGACGTGGCCTCACCTACCGCGAAATTCTGAAATCATACGTATTTAACAACAAATACATCTGGCTGCTCGCGTTCAGTTATGTGTTGGTTTACATCGTCCGAACCGCAATCAATGACTGGGGAAACCTGTACTTGACCGAGCAGCATCACTATAGCCTGATTAACGCCAACGCTGCTCTGTCGATGTTTGAAATCGGCGGTTTTGTTGGTTCATTGGTTGCTGGTTGGGGCTCAGACAAACTCTTTGGCGGTAACCGTGGGCCAATGAACTTGCTGTTCGCTATTGGGATTTTCTTATCTGTCTCCGCGCTTTGGCTGATGCCTCTGACCAACTTTGCATTCCAAGCGGCGGGATTGTTCTCCATCGGCTTCTTTGTCTTTGGGCCACAAATGCTGATCGGTATGGCGGCGGCGGAGTGCTCTCACAAAGATTCTGCCGGCGCGGCAACAGGATTCGTGGGCTTGTTCGCCTACATGGGCGCAGCATTGTCTGGTTATCCACTGGCGTTAATTCTTGAAGAATATCATTGGACGGGTTTCTTCATCACCATTTCAGTTTGTGCAGCCGTCATTGGCCTTTTGTTGCTGCCATTTTTGCAAGCGCAACCATCACGAAAACCACTCGAACCAAAACCTCGGTTGTAAATCGACTTATCGCCCTTCGGGCAAATTGGCGAGCGACCTAACCGCGCTCGCCATCCTTATTTAACGTATCTCTGCTCAATTTTTCTTCCGATTCAGTTCGGAGGGTTAACTATGGGAAAAATTCATGAATTTGAACACTATTTCATCGCATAGCTTCTTTCAAATGAACAACAAAATCCAAAACTACGCTTGGGGAAGCACCTCTTCTATTCACGATTTGTTTGGCTTTTCTAACGAAACGAATGAGCCTCAAGCAGAAGTATGGATGGGTACTCACCCAAACGGCTGCTCTGAAGTTCAGATTGAGCAAAACACGCTGCCTTTGTCTGAACTGATCAAACAAAACCAACCCGCTTACTTATCAGCAGAAACCGCAGCGAAATTTGGCGACCTGCCCTTTCTGTTTAAGATCTTAGCGGCCGAACACGCACTGTCGATTCAAGTTCACCCAAGCAAACAAGATGCCGAAATAGGTTTCGAAAAAAGAGCAAAGTGCTGGCATCCCACTAAACGCGAGCCATCGTAACTACAAGGATCCAAACCATAAACCTGAGTTGGTGTACGCGCTGACAAGTTACCAAGCCATGAACGGTTTTCGTTCGTATGACGAGATTATTGAGGCATTTGGCCTTTGCGATATCGATGAGCTACGCGCACCGCTAGATGCCTTCAAACGCGAAATCAACTCACAAGGTTTACGCGATTTCTTTGTGCACATTCTGACCATGGAAGGAGAAACAAAAGAGCGAGCACTGAAACAGCTTCTTGCCCACGCTTCACGTCAATCGGAGCAAGGCACTGACAGCGACGTTTTCCAGCTCATCTTGGATCTATCCACTCAATACCCCGGCGATGTCGGCTTGTTTGCGCCACTACTGTTGAATGTCATCACGCTGCAACCTGGCGAAGCGATGTTCCTGAGCGCAAGAACGCCACACGCTTACATTAAAGGAACGGGATTAGAGATCATGGCGAACTCAGATAACGTTTTGCGTGCAGGACTCACGCCGAAACATATGGATGTTGAAGAACTGGTTAAATGCACAGACTTTGTGCCTAAGCCGTTTAACAGCCTTGTTCTAGAACCCAATGCCGATGGTTGCCAAAACCTTTACCCCGCTCCCGTGGCAGACTTTAGTTTCTGCATTCTAAACCAACCGAACAATGAAGTGGTTGAGGCAAACAGCGCAGAGATTTTGATGGCGATTGATGCCGACCTGACACTCATCAGTGATAACGGTGAGACATTAACCGCCGCGAAAGGACAATCTGTATTTGTTCCTGCTTACGTTGGCCATTACCGTATTCAAAGTGCGGGACGTGTGGCTCGCGCCTTTAACTAACTTCTGAATAACGGATTTAAGCTAGCGTCTGACCCAAGGGACTGGGTTAGACAATTTATTCCTCTCATAGATTGAGCCTGTCCGGTTTTAAGACACTCATTCTTACACCTTATCGACTCAAAGCCGCTGCGGTCTAAACCACCTAAGTTCTCTGAGAACCATAGATTCCTCTATTCACTGCAACATTCATTGTCAAAACCCATTTATTTCCGGTAAATTCGCCGCTCCAATATCAAATCACTTGGATAATAAAGGCGCTTGCACAGTGGTATTTGTTGCAAAACGTATAATCAACGTTGTAATCAAAGCCTCAATCACTACAATCTCTGGTTCGATTTTTCAGTTAACGTTTGTATGCCGAAGTTAAACCAAGATAACCCTGTTCAAAGCTCCGCCCTTTCCGATATCGAAACCAGCAGTAAGATTCAATCGGCATTAGAACCGAAGTTTCACAAGCCAGAGAAGCGTCTCTGCTTAAGCCCTGGCCTATCGGATAAGCATTTGGCGCGCCGTTGGCAAGTATTGGAACAAGTGACCAATAAAGATCATCTTCTTGATCCTTTCACGCAGTCACATTGCGACGCTTACTCCAACAACATCGAGCACTTCGTTGGTACTGTCAATGTGCCGGTCGGCATCGCAGGCCCTTTACGCGTCAACGGTTTGTATGCGAACGATGACTTTTTGGTTCCGTTAGCAACGACAGAAGCCGCGTTAGTCGCTTCCTACAACCGTGGCGCAAATCTTATTACCGCCGCTGGTGGTGCGAGCGCATTGTTACTGAGTGAAGGGGTGAGCCGAACACCAGTGTTCGCCTTTAATAACCTTGCCGACGCCGGCCAGTTCGTCAGTTGGGTTGTGACCCAATTTGAAGTATTTCGTCAAATAGCAGAATCCACCACCTCACATGGCAAACTCAAAGACATCAATGTAAATATCGAAGGAAACCACGTTTATTTGGTCTTTGAATACGTGACTGGTGACGCTTCCGGACAAAACATGGTGACCATCGCAACAAACGAAGTGTTCCATCATATTTTGGCGACCAGCCCAATCAAACCAACTCAAGCATTCTTGGATGGCAACTTATCAGGCGACAAAAAACCAAACGCGCACACGCTGCGATCGGTACGCGGTAAGAAAGTATCCGCCGAAGTGACCATTCCAGCAGAGTTGGTGGAAAAATATCTGCATACAACGCCGGAGTCTATGGTTCAATTTGGCAAAATGACAACGGTGGGCGGTTTACTCAGCGGGACAATTGGCGTCAACGCGCATTACGCAAACGCTCTTGCCGCGCTGTACATTGCTTGCGGTCAAGATGCAGCTTGCGTTGCAGAGTCTGCCATTGGTATCACTCGTATGGATGTGGACGCTCAAGGCAACTTGTACGCGTGCGTGACCTTGCCAAACATCATGGTGGGAACGGTTGGCGGGGGCACTGGCCTTCCTACGCAAAAAGCATGTTTGGATATTTTAGGTTTGCACGGCAACGGCAAAGCGAAAGCCTTAGCCGAAGTCGCAGCTGCGCTTTGTCTGGCTGGCGAACTCTCGATCGTTGGCGCATTTTGTGCCGATCACTTCTCCCGAGCTCATCATAAATTAGCGCGTAAATAACTGACTCGCCGCTCAGAGAAGACCTTTTGTTTTTCTCTGAGCGCTGAACTTCTGCGGGGCACTTATTCAGATCCTTCTCTTCGATAATTTTCTTTCATGGCTCATTCGTTTTAAACACCGAGTTCGCTCTCATCGATAAAGCCGCCTCTTTACATTGGGCAAAATTGACCGTCAGTTCCGTATCTGTTCACAATTATTCTCTTTCTTACGCGGTTTTTCTTTCTTTTTGTCTATACATAAAATTCAGTAAGTTATCTCAAATTACCAATTCCTGTCGTTACAAAATCGTACTATTTTCAGTAATTGTGTTTTTTATTAGTCACTTATAGCGACTATACTCACCTCTGCAGCTGCTTGATTTTTCTAAATTTATTTTAAAGCTCACACGAGCGTCACTACTCCCGTTAAATGGATTTAAGTCGTTCCTTTGGGTAAGCGAGTTAACTATGAGACGTCAGAAACAAAATGGAATTTCTTGTTGGGTGCTAGGATTCTTAGCCATGTTGCTCTGCTATGCAGGGTCCGTTTCCTCAGAAGAGGATTCCGCTAACTTCGTCAATGCGCGCTTTCTTTATCAAAGTACGTTTGGACCAACGCCAGCCTTGATTGATCAAGTCGAAGAAGTTGGCATTGAAAGTTGGATCAAACAACAACTTCTTCTTCCGGCGACCTATCATCGTCCTCTCTACGACACTCCTTTTAGCAAAGGAGCACAAGCAAATCGAGAAAATGCTTGGTATCAAATTGTTCTCACATCAGAAGACCAGCTTCGTCAGCGAATGGCATTTGCGTTAAGCCAAATACTCGTGGTCTCGCGCTATGGCGGAGCACTATCGAGCAAGCCAACAGCCCTAGTGGACTACTACGATGTGTTGGTGAAGCATGCTTTTGGCAACTATCGTGATCTTCTACACGAAGTGGCCATCCACCCAGCGATGGGTAACTACCTATCAATGATGGGCAGCACTAAGGAAAATACTTCAACAGGCGCGCTACCGGATGAAAACTTTGCCAGAGAACTGATGCAGCTTTTTACGTTAGGACTTTACGAGCTAAACCTCGATGGCAGTGTAAAACGTGATCCTAAAACCGGAAAACCGCTGCCGACCTACTCTCAAACTGATATCCAAGAACTGGCCCGTGCGCTAACTGGTTGGAAAAATTCAGACACGGCATTTGTTGAACCCATGCGCGTGATAAACAGCCGACATGACACCAACGAAAAAACCGTGTTGGGAACAACCATTCCTGCGGGTTTGACCGCCCAAGAAGAGCTCTCACAAGTGCTGGATATATTGATGTCTCATCCTAACATTGCGCCATTTGTGTCGAAGTTTCTGATTCAACGATTCGTCTCTTCTAACCCAAGCCCGGAGTACGTTGCGCGAGTTGCTCGCGTATTCAACAACAACGGAAAAGGGGTTAAAGGTGATTTAAGCGCAGTGATCCGCGCGGTTTTACTTGATAACGAAGCCATGGGGTTAACCAACACGCCGCCAATGAAAGTGAAAGAGCCCATTTTGGTGCTCACTAACTTCCACCGAGCCGCAGGCTTTACACTTACCGCTGCGCGCTATGACGGAGCAACAACAGTGATGAACACCGCAGAACAAGGCGCACTGCGTTCTCCTTCAGTATTTAATTTCTACTCGCCAGACTATCAACCTTCGAATGAGTTTGTGCAATCAGGCATGGTGTCACCCGAATACGAATTGCTCGATTGGTCAGTGTATACCGATCTGGTCAATTTCATGCTCAGTAGCACTCGCTCGGGTGGTGGCGATACTTATACGCTGGACTTTAGCGAACTGTATTCCCTACTCGATGATCACGAAGCTCTCGTTGAGCGTGTCGATGAACGATTCTTTGCGGGCACGGCTTCGCCTGAACTCAAAGCGCTTTTGCTAGAAGTGTCGGATGAGTATCGAACCGATTACGTACCAACAACAAAACTCGCACTCGTTATCTTTACTGCGATTTCTGGCGATGAATTTTACATTCAGGATTAGGGGTGAATTATGGACATTTCGAGACGCAACTTTTTAAAAAGCACCGCATCGTTTGGGGCGATCGCTTCACTCGGGTTGCCGGGTTATTCACTTGCCGCGCCTTCAAATGATTTCCGAGCGCTGATCTGTGTGTACTTAGCTGGCGGAAACGATGCGATTAATACCATATTGCCGTTATCTGATTTTCACTACAACCAGTACGCCAATGTGAGAGGATCTCTTTCTGTTGCCAAAAATACCATTATTCCCATTGGATTGAATGCGAACGACGCAAACAACAACGCCGTTCCGCTTGGGCTGCATCCTAAGTTGTCGGCACTTGCTCCACTATTCCAACAAAGCGATGCTAATTTGGTGCTCAATAGTGGCATTCTCAACCAACCTGTGACAAAGCAAGCCATCGAACAAGGTGATGTTCCACTGCCAGAGCAGCTGTTTTCTCACAACTCACAGACCGCATCTTGGCTGCGCGGTGGGATGGATGCTTCTACGAATTTAGGTTGGGCTGGACGCATGCTCGATGTGCTAACGTCAGACGCTCAAATCACACCGCTGTATAGTGTGCATGGCGATACGTTGTGGTTGAAGGCCATGGAGCACCGTCAGACCGTACTCAAAAAAGACAAAGCGGTTCAATTGACGGCGGTTGGAAATCCAGTTTACGAAGAGATTTATCAAAAACTGCTCTCACAAAGCGCAGATAACCCGTTCAGTGGGCATTTTAATTTGATGGTCGACGAATCCATGATGATGAGCAACATCCTCGCGGAGCAACTGAAACTGATCGACGACGCGCCTTTATTCTCCTCTTCTACGCTCGGCAAACAAATGCAGACCGTGTACAAATTGATCGCCAGCCAGAGTGCGCTTAGTCAGCAGCGACAAGTGTTCTTTGTAAAACATACAGGATACGACTTACATGACTCGCAACTCGCGCGACACCCTTTGTTACTCGAAGATCTCGCCACCAACCTAAATGCCATGTATCGCGCAGTTGATAAGCTCGGTATGAGTAAAAACGTGACCACGTTTACGATGTCTGACTTTGGTCGACGAATGACCAATAATGGTAACGGTACCGATCACGGCTGGGGCGGTCATCAGTTATTGATAGGTGGTGCGGTAAATGGCAGTGCGCCGATCGGTACGTGGCCAGAGTTAACACTTGGAGGGCAAGATGATTACTCAAAAGGTCGATTGATTCCGGCTATTGCCGCAGACCAAGTTGGCTCAACTCTCTCACAGTGGATGGGCGTGAGTGACAATGCCGCATTGGAATACGTATTCCCGAACATCCGTAATTTCACCACATCTAACCTTGGCTTTATGGCTTAAGCTAAGTGGCTTAGTTTCGTTTATTTAATTGTCAAAAAAGGGAGCACAATGCTCCCTTTGCAATATCATCTATGTTAACGAAGGTTCATTAAACTTCGTCACGACGACGTTCGTTACAAAGCTTGATAGCGCGCTCAAGTAATTCTAGCGCGGATTGCTCACACTCAGGCAGAGCTGCATCACTTTCACCAATTGGCGTTACGCGGTCACCCCACTTCAACACTGCAGCACCCCACGTCAAACCTGCACCAAACGCAGCCAAAAGCATGTTATCGCCAGGATTGACTCGGCCTTGCTCTACCGCCTCACACAATGCAATTGGCACCGTTGCCGCAGAGGTATTGCCGTAGTTTTGAATGTTCACAAACGCTTTGTCTTGAGGAATACCGGAAAGGTCGCACAGCGTTTGAATAATACGGATGTTCGCTTGATGCGGAATCACCACATCAATTTGTTCCGTCGTCAACTGAGATGCTTTCAGTACGGTTTTCGCCGCTAGGCCCATGCCTTTCACTGCGCGTTTGAAGATCTCTTGACCCACAAAGTTGAAATCCCAGTAACCGTTATCTTCCGCAAAGCGGTCCATACAAGTACCAAACTTCGGCACAGAAAGAATATCGCGACCTTTGGCATCACAACCAATTTGCGATTGCAGCAAGCCCGTTTCTTTCTCTGTGCGAGATAGAACCACCGCACCCGCGCCGTCACCAAATAGAACCGCGGTATCACGCATCGCCCAGTCAATGTAGAAAGACAAGCGTTCCGCACCGATGATGATGGCGTGTCGATAGTTACCGGACTGAATCAAACGCGTGCCCGTTTCTAGGCCGTATACAAAACCGGTACATGCAGCGTTTAAGTCGAAAGCCGCCGCTGAGCGAATGCCCAGATTTTGCTGCACTTTAGACGCAATGTTTGGAATAAGTGAATCAGGAGAGCACGTTGCAACAATGATTAGGTCGATTTCGCTTGCTTCAACGCCTGCTCTTGCCAACGCATGCTGAGCGGCTACTGTCGCCATATCTGAAGTATTTACATGGCTAATACGGCGATTTTCGATACCTGTTCGGGTGCGAATCCACTCATCTGAAGTATCAAGGAAAGTGCTAAGATCATCGTTAGAGAGCACGGTTGGCGGAACACATTTCCCCCAACCTGTAATTTCAGCGTAGTAATTTGTCATCGCAGACCTATTTATTGTTGTATTTTAATGAAATATCTAAGAACCTGATCCGGTTCTATTATAAAACTTGCTATTCCATAAAATTTGCAAGTAAAAAGAAAGTATACGCATTATGAAGCTGACTGGTAAGTCATGTTTTCATCAAGTTGTTATAAAGGAAGAAGTCATGTCATCGTTTAAAACTCGTTGCCCATCTTGTGGCGGTTTAAATCGTGTCCCTAACGAGCGTGTTGCAGAATCTGCAACGTGCGGTAAATGCAAGAGCCCACTTTTAGATGGCGCGCCTATTGAAGGTACACTCGATAACTTTTCTGCACTATTAGAAAGCTCAACGCCAGTTGTCGTTGATTTTTGGGCTCCATGGTGCAATCCGTGCGTCGGCTTTGCTCCTGTTTTCTCGGATGTCGCGCAAGAACAAGCCGGAACGGCTCGTTTTGTAAAGATTGATACTGAAGCCCAACAACAGCTTGCGGCGCAATTTGGTATTCGCAGCATTCCAACCATCATGGTATTTAAGAACGGTCAGCGCGTTGATATGCTGAATGGTGCGTTGCCTAAATCGCAGTTTGATCAATGGTTAAATCAAGCACTTACAAAATAATTCTAGCCTTGAGCCTGCCAATCTGGCAGGCTTTTTTATGCAGCAAATTGCCATATAATTTCGACAAATTTTATTTGTCGATACGACACAAATTTATCATTTTACATGCCTACTAATTAGCCTCATATTCGCGCCGAATAACCCCCAGATTTCTCTTAATTTATAGGCGCAAAACATTGGAAAACACAGTCGTTTCTGCAGCATCACCACGAGTTACAGTTCCAGTCGTCGCACTGTCTCTTTACGCGGTTGCTTCAGGCTATTTGATGAGCTTGATCCCACTCATGCTCGGCGAATACAACATCTCTGCTGATTACGCGAGTTGGTTGGCGAGCGTGTTTTATGGCGGCTTGTTGATTGGTGCCATGTTTATCGAACGCATTGTTCGCAATGTTGGCCACCGCAAAGCATTTATTGGCTGTTTGGCTGCCTTTTCGCTCACCATCGTTGCCCTACCAGCATTCCCGAATGGCCTAGTTTGGCTCGTTGCGCGCTTTATTGCTGGTGTCGCGGTTGCTGGTGTATTCGTGATCGTTGAATCCTGGTTGATGTCAGGCGACGAAGCATCACGCGCAAAACGCCTAAGCCTATACATGCTTTCTCTATACGGCGGCTCGGCTCTAGGTCAATTTGGTATTGGCGTTCTTGGCGTAAGTGGCGGCGTACCCTTTGTTGCGATTACAACATTGATCCTAATGGCGATGCTGGTACTGATGTTTATTGATTGCGAACAACCGAATAGCCATGAATCGACTTCATTGTCATTCAAACAGATTGCAAAACTCAATCATGCAGCGATCATCGGTTGCGTCGTATCTGGTTTAACCTTGGGTGCGATTTACGGTCTTATGCCTGTTGAATTGGCGAACCGTAAAATTACCCACCAAGACATTGGTACGCTTATGGCGTTGGTGATCCTTGGCGGCATGTTGGTTCAACCTATGGTGACCACATTAAACAAATACATGAGCCGAACAGTCTTAATGGCGTTTTTCTGTATTTTGGGTATTTTCTCTATCGGTTTGACGTTCATCTCTACGTCTACCGCAGTGTTGGCGGCGTCGCTTTTCCTATTGGGCATGGCCACGTTTGCTCTATATCCAGTGGCAATCAACCTCGGCTGTGAAGGACTTGATGAACGCTTTATTGTCTCTGCAACTCAAGTCATGCTGTTTAGCTACAGCGTAGGCTCAGTAGCAGGCCCAGTGGTCGCAGACAAATTTATGGGCCAAGTACACGGCTTGTTGGGTTACTTGTTTGCGGCTTTGGTAACGACATGCGTTTACATGTTGCTTGCAGCGAGCAAAACCAAACAGCAAATGGCTGCGGGCCTATAAAGCTAAAACAACCAAATGACCATTGAAAACGAGGGCTATCTGCCCTCGTTTTTTTATGCGTTTTCCATTAACTGCTTTCGATAACGTGTTGGTGAAATGCCGTAGAACTTCTTAAATCGATGCGTAAAGTTGTACGGGTCTCGGTATCCCAATCGATTGGCAATCATCGCAATTGACCACGCCCGGTATTGCAACAAGTCAGCTGCTTTGTGCATTCGCAGCTCGATCAACTTGCTCCTCGGACTCATATTGAAGAGCTGTTTCGACAAACGGTTTAGCTGTTCTTCACTAATAAAACATCGCTTCGCCATTTCACTGACAGTCCAAGGCAAATGCAGTTGCCCTTCTATCTCATTAAACAAGGTCTGAACACGCGAAAGCGACGTACTGATTGGCGTTTCCACACTTTGCACCAACCGTTGAACTTCACTGATCAATAACTGACGAAAACCAGAGCGTCCGCCGATTTCGTTGTAGAGTAAGGTCATCAACGACCAAATCTGTTCTGAGCCACGAAATGGAATCACGCACTGGCCAAGATCATTGAGATGATGCCATGTAGGTGCATTTTGCGGCAGCAACCAGACCATTTTCCAACTTCCCAAACGCGGGTTGATCTCGAAACGAAAGCAAGTGTCTACGGGCAAGATGGTCAGCGTATATGGTTCGATCTCCTTAACGCAGTTCGGCGTAATCAACACACCGCCGCCTTCTAACGTGAATAACAACGTATGCACGCCCACCTTGTCACGCTCAACGTGATAACCGTCGTGCAACTCAGCCAATCCCGCCATAAAAATATCGGCACGTTGCCATTCTGGAATTTCCGTTAGCGTAAGAAAACGTTCTTTGCACGCAGGCGCAAGGTAGACGTCATCGTGCCACTCATGTTGAGGAGAGAATTGACCGATGACGGATTTGCACAGGTTTTGTCGATTTTCGAACATGTATTTATGCTTCGGTTGGTTTTATATTCCCCCACAAACTGAGGAGTGACTATGACGAACAATACTGACATCAAAAACCAAACAAATCCTATGTCTGGCGACTTGTTACGTCAGATTATTCGCTTAGGTTTTCCGGTCGCAATCCAAAGCGCGCTTGTCGCGATATTGGCATTGGCTGATGTTCTCATGGTTAGTGACTTTGGTAAAGAAGCGACAGCGGCTGTGGGAATTGCGTCAAAATGGCATTTCGTGGCGATCATGATCATGGCCGGTCTAGCCTCTGCTAACGGCACGCTCGTTGCTCAATATTGGGGGCGAAATGATGCCGTCAGTGCCAAAACCGTCACTGGAATCGCCATCCGATTTGGCTTAAAAGTGCTTATCCCAGTGACGTTGATCATCACGCTTGGTAGCGAACTCATCATGCGTTTACAAACCAGCGATACACGAGTGATTGAGTTGGGTGCGACTTACTTGTGGTATGCGTTTCCGGTGCTGTTGCTTACGCATATCGTCATCGTGCTCGAAGCCAGTATGCGCTCTTCGGGTGACACCGTTACTCCGCTATTAATGGGTGCAATGACCATCGTCCTTAATATTGGTTTAAATTTCTGGTTAATCAAAGGCGGCTTTGGCATCCCAGCAATGGGGGTCGCTGGTGCGGCATTCGCTACGACCATTTCTCGCTTGTTCCAAGTACTCGCCATGATTGCCTACATGCGTTGGCGTAAGCACTGGTTGCTGGAAGTAAAAGAAGGCTCTGAACGCCCTTCGCTGTGGCTGTCTTATCGTCGTCTTGCGCTGCCAATGACGCTAGGTGCGCTACTTTGGGCAATCGGCACCATGGTTTATCAGATGATTTTTGGCCACATGGGGACAACCGAATTGGCAGTGTTTAGCATGCTCGGCCCATTTGAGTCACTCTGTTACTCGATTTTCTTTGGGATCTCTGTGGCGTGCTCTGTGATGATTGGTCAATCCTTGGGGCGTGATGCCTTTGAGCAAGCCGAACACATGGCAAAATTCTTTATCAAAGCAGTCTTTGTGTTTGGTATTTCCATCGGCGCACTGTTGCTTCTTAATCGTGAGTTGATCATTGCAGCATTGAATTTGGACAACCCTGAGCTTTACCCACTCGCAGCCCCTGCGGTGATGATTTTGTGCTGCGCGATTTGGTTGCGTATGTTGAACATGATCATCATTAACGGGATTATTCGAGCTGGTGGCGACAACGTATTCTGCTTACGCATGGACTTTATCGCCATGTGGATGACAGGCTTGCCACTTTGTGCAATCGCTGCGTTTGTTCTTGGTTGGGAGTTTAAGTACGTGTATGCACTGATGATTGCAGAGGAAGTCGTTAAGTTGGCGTTGTGTTATCGTCGATACACGCAAAAGTATTGGATAAAGAATCTAACCGTCGTTACGACTTCTTAGTATCGCGTTCTGCATTGATTCTTTTGTGGCGGTTCGATGCATTGGCAGCTGGTTTTTCAGGAACCTCGCGTTTCTCGTGCAGCAGGTGCCGAACTGCCAGAATCGGATGTTTTAGTAACATTCTCGGGCCTGAATAGCGCATCACTAAACGCATCTGTTCTTTAGGTTCGGGTTTATAGCAGTGGATTGGGCACTTGTTACACGTCGGTTTTTCTTCTCCGTATGGGCATCGGTCCAATCGCACTTCCGCGTAATCAAGCAGTTCACGGCATTCGCTACACAGCGCATCTCTGGTTCCATGATGATCATGGCAATACACCTCCACCATCGCTTTGACGGTTTTAAATTCGGTGGCGAGTTTGCCAAGTAAAATATCGCTCATGGTATTGCCCAAAATCACAGCTGGAGAGTGTAGAGTTCTAAAGTTCGGCCATTATCATATTGCTGCTCAACACGTTCAAATTCGAAACCGAGTTTTTTCAGCAAACTTATACTACGAATATTATCATTATTCGTAATCGCGAGCAGTTGACTAAGTTGCATCGCTTGTTTCGCGTACTCGATCACTGCCTTTGCTGCTTCTATAGCAAAACCTTGGCCGTAAGCTGAAGGAAGAAAACCATAGCCGATGTCGTAAGCGTTCAAGGTATCACGCTTCACTAACCCACAAATGCCTAGCGGCTGTTTTGTCTGCTTATCTTCAACCACCAGCAAGCTCACACCTTTCTTTTCTTCCATACGCAGCATGTTCTCTTTGATGTAACGAACCGCTTCGTAATCGGTTCGCATTTGCTTATCCCCAACAAAGCGATAAAAGTCAGGGTGGTTGTAGAGCTCCAATATAAATGGCGCATCATCTACACTCACTAGACGCAGTATCAATCGTTCGGTGGTCAAAGTTTTCATACGAACTCCATTATGGTTGTAACTTGGATGAAAAATCACTATCCTGCCCCGCTAAATTAAAGGACCAACACCATGAACCGCAAGAAGAAAATCAATCAGATCTTAAAAGCGAAGCAGAAGAAGCACAACGCGAAGCTGCATAAAAGCAACAAACCGCGCTACATCTCTAAAGCTGAGCGCGCGAAAATGGAAGCCGAAGAACAACAGCAATCTTCTGAAAACGTTGTAGAGACAGCAACTGCTGACCAAGCTTAAAAAGAAAAGCCGCATAATGCGGCTTTTTTACTTTTAGAAAAGAATATTGAACTTAGTATTCAAGGCTGTAGTTCAGTGTAAACGTGCGGCCTCGACCTTTGTAATCATACGCCGCCGCATCGTAGTGAGCTGCGTACAAGATCTGTGCACGTTGGCCCCAAGCCGTGGTGTAATCTTCATCAAGCAGGTTTTGAATACCAAAGCCAAGCTGACCAACTGGCAAATTCACATTGCCCAGTAGATCAAACGTGGTGTAACCATCAAGCTTGTTGTTAGCATCATCTTCGTAATCAAACATGGTTTGGCTTTGTAGACGCACTGAATAATCATCCTGATAGTAAGCCGCCCAAGCGTTCGCTTTTGATGTGCTTGCTTTACCTGCGCTTAAGTCTTCCCACTTCCCGTTGGTTTTCAGCTCAGACACGACATAATGACCAGAAGCACCCAATAGGATGTCGCTGCTTACCCAATAATTGATGTTTGCTTCTGCGCCGTACACACGTTGCTCATCATCGACGTTGGTGATTAGAAGCGTCTTTTTATCGTACTTGATGGAGTTGTCCGACACCGAGTAGTAACCCGCCGCTTGCAGTGCAACAGTATCGGTATCTAAGCGATAACCAATTTCGTAGCTGTCCGTTTTAATGCCCGACATTTTTGAATCGGCTACATTGATGCTGTCTTTGAGTGCGTAGTGCCCGTTGGCATCAACGGCCTCGTAGCTGCCTTGACCGTAGTATTTCGCTGGGTCTGCTAATTCAAAACCTTGTGAGAAGTTCGCCCACAATTGAGATTCTTCATTCAACTGATAAATTGTCCCAATATTAAACAAACTCACCGAGTAATCAGTACTGCCACCCGGCACTGCATCAGCAGACACACCTTTGCCCGAAGCAATGTTCTTCTGCACGCTGTATGCGACAAAATCATCAATCTTGTTGTCCATATATTGATAACGGTATCCCGCCTGCACAGACCAATCTTGATTGATTTGGTAATCCCCCTGCACAAACATCGCGTAAGATGTTACATCTACACCAGGATAACGCCCCACTTCCGCATACGTTCGGTTAATTAGGTTACCTGAGTTGTCTGCGATGGTTTTGTCGAACAAAGCTTGATTGCTATCGAATCGATCTAAGTATGCATCCACACCGTAAACGGCACTGAATGCACCCCAACTTTTCGCCAGCGCTAAACGCCCCGCAAACACTTCGGTTTCTTGTTGTGAAGAGCTTTGGTAATACGGTGTAAAAGTTTGATCTTCGCTGCGATAAGACAACTCACCAATCAATTGATGACCGAATACGTTGTCGTGTGCGTAGTTTGCACTTAAAAGTACACGCTCTGTACCATGCTCACGATCGGAATCGAACCCTTTTCGCACATCAACAAATTTGCTATTAACAATGTACAAGCCGTATGGCGAATCTTGCTGGCTGTCATAGTATTGCGCGACAAGGTTTAACTTGCTGGCATCGGAGATTTGGATCTCTGCCGAACCCATAACATCAAGCGTTGAGTTATATTGCAGAGAACCTTGAGAAATGTCTGGCGTGACAATGTCACCATTTCCGTCAAATGCACCTTGTGTCTCAGAATACACCACTGAGCCACGTGCTTTTACGATGTCATTTCCACCAGCAACGGATTGTGCGACTTTGTAGTCAAAATCATCGCTGCTGTTGAAGCCTGACGTACCGCCGACAAAAGATTCAAACGCCAATTCATCTGAGTACGCTTTTTTAGTGATGATGTTAATGACACCACCCGTCGCACCAGCCCCATAAATGGAGGTCGCGCCTGAAAGCACTTCAATTCGTTCGATGTTGAACGGGTCAATCGCATCCAATTGACGACTGATAGGACGAGAAGATTGCAGAGAAACGCCATCAATCATGACCAGCATGGCTCTGCCACGCAGATTTTGGCCGTAGTTTGTCCGGCCGCCAGTGCCAACATCTAAAGAAGGGATCGTGGCAGAAAGAATATCACCCAGAGTTTTACCTGCTCGGTATTGTTGAGCAATTTCTTCTTGCCCTACAAACCAAACCGTACCGGGAATATCAGAGATGGATTTTGGCATGACGCTGCCAACCACGACTAATTGTTCATCTGCTGCGTTTTGAGACGCCAGTTGCTGAGCTTGTTCTGCAGCCAATGCGTGCGCTGCATATCCACTGCTCATCGCTAATACGATGAGGTTTAAAGAGAACTTCCTATTTGTCATTGTATTTATCTTTTTGTTGTAGCCAAAGAATCGACAATGATACTTATTATCAATAACAAATCGAGCACTGTTACATAGGTTAATAAGTTGTTAACCATTGCTCTTTTGCATGATTAACTGACGGTTTTTTGCTGCTCTAGGGCAGTCCTCGCAGAGCTTTCTTCCTTCACACTTGTACACCAAGCAGCAGCTTTTTCTGACCAGTTTGAGCGGTTGCTCATGAGGCACACCATGCAAAGCATCGATATGACACTCATCCAGCCCCAGAGCACTAAGCCACAAGCTAGCATGCTCTTTAATGATGGCATCGGTCAGTTGAGGGAAATGTTGCTGTAACCTTAACAAGCACGCCAAAATACCGTCTGACATCAACTGATGAGTAAACCCCGGACGAATGCGAATCCACTCGTTCATCTGTTCTTGATAAAAATCGAACAAAGCTCGAATTTGACGCCCTGCCTGCGCAATCAATATTGTGTGACTACCTTGAATATGTTCCTGATCCGCAAAGCGAAATCCTCTAACAAAGCAGGGCTGTAAGTACTGCGCCATATTGCGTAAATTCGGGAGCGAATGAAAACCGTAGATAGAGACAAGCGCAACGTAGATTGGCTGCCAACAGAGCAAATCCCATGTTCTTGTGAGCCAATACGCCCTTCCGGCCTCTGGATACGTTTCAGAAAGTTGACGATACAACTCTTGGACGATGGGATTGATATCATTATCGATATGAATGGCATCCGACTCAATGCGACCAATATCGCCATGTAAATAAGGAGTGATGGTTTGCGATGTTTGAAAGAGTTGCGGGAAAAATGACTCGGACATGATTGCGTGCGGTTACGGTTTGAGATCTGCCCCCTTTATACTTAACCATGAATCGCAATGCAAACTATTATCTTTTGTATTTGCGCATTTTATATACCGTTGACCGGCGCTCCAAGTCAGTATCCATTTCGTTGCTCAACCACTTGAGTAAAACGACACACTATAAAATTCAACAAATGATTAAATCATCAGCAGGTTTTGAGGTATTTCGATTTAAAAATGCCACAGCATAAAAACACCTTGGTAAAAGGTCTGTAACAGTTCGCTCTGATAGCGTGAGTTATTGCCAATAATTGAATATTGCTGTTTCTTATCCAACGGAATGTGAACAACATGAAGTATTTTCCATCTGAATATCGGGACAATATAACTAGGTAATTTGGCTATATAGCCCTCTGTTTTGAATAAGGAAATCCACATGTTGTATCTTGAGTTTCTATTTTTGCTCGTGATGCTGTATATCGGCTCACGCTATGGTGGTATCGGCCTCGGGGTCGTATCTGGTATTGGTTTGGTGATTGAAGTCTTTATCTTTAAGATGCCGCCAACCTCCCCTCCTGTCACCGTTATGTTGATCATCCTAGCGGTTGTAACATGTGCATCGATTCTTGAAGCCGCAGGCGGTTTGAAATACATGCTTCAAGTTGCCGAACGTGTGCTTCGTAAAAACCCAAAACGCGTCACCCTGATCGCTCCTTTTGTGACTTACTTTATGACTTTCTTGCTCGGTACAGGTCACGCGGTTTACTCCATTATGCCAATCATTGGCGACGTTGCATTGAAAAACGGCATTCGTCCTGAGCGTCCAATGGCGGCGGCGTCTGTCGCCTCTCAAATCGCAATCACAGCCTCACCAATTTCAGCGGCTGTGGTTTACTACTTAGCGCAACTCTCTGATATTCAGCACGAGATCACTCTGCTTTCTATTTTGCTCGTTACGGTTCCAGCAACACTATTCGGTACGTTGCTAATGTCACTTTACAGCATCAAACGAGGTAAAGAACTGGAAGACGACGAAGAATACCAAGAGCGTTTGAAAGATCCTGTGTGGCGTGAAAAGATCCTCAACACAACTGCAACGTCTCTTGACGAAGTGCTACCAACAAGTGCTCGCAACTCTGTGTTGCTGTTCATCGCTTCTATCTTGGTTATCGTCGTTATCGCGATGTGGCCAGACATTCGTACTATTGTGGATGGCGCGAAGCCAATTAGCATGGCCGTTGTCATTCAAATGATGATGCTCTGCTTCGGCGGTATCATTCTTCTTGCAACCAAAACTGATCCGCGAGACGTGCCAAACGGTGTGGTATTCAAATCGGGTATGGTGGCGGCAATTGCTATCTTCGGTATCGCATGGATGTCTGATACTTACTTCCAATACGCAATGCCTCAATTCAAATCTGGCATTGTAGAGATGGTAACGAACTACCCTTGGACGTTCGCACTGGCGTTGTTCATTGTATCGGTTGTGGTGAACTCTCAAGCAGCAACGGCTCGTATGATGCTGCCTGTTGGTCTTGGCTTGGGTCTGGATCCTGCACTGCTTATCGGTCTAATGCCAGCGGTGTACGGTTACTTCTTTATTCCGAACTACCCTTCTGATATCGCGACAGTGAACTTCGATACATCAGGTACAACTAAGATTGGTAAGTGGTACTTCAACCACTCATTTATGTCGGTAGGTTTGATTGGTGTGATCGGCGCGTGTTGCTTAGGTTACGTACTAGGACAAATCATCATTCCTTCATAAACAACCTGTAAAGTAAGATTGGAAGGCGAGTCATTGTACGCATAAGTACAGCCTGAATGACTCGCCTTTTCTTTGTCTAGTCTAATGATTACAGCAAGAAATCATCATCAATCGCGACGAAATTATCAGCACAATCAATCAAGGTTTGCGAGGTTAACCTTGGTACACCATAGACGGTGACCTTCTTGTTGTAGCGCTGCTGAATACGTTCCACCAGCAAACTGAAGTCGCCATCACCAGAAACCAAAATCACGCGGTCAACATCAGGCGCAATCTCAATCGCATCGAGAGTGATACCGACATCCCAATCCCCTTTGGCGCTGCCATCTCGACGCTGAATGTAAGGCTTCAACATCACCTCAAATCCCACACCTCTTAGAATGTGATGAAACTGGCGTTGCTTCGGATCGTTACTGGCAATGGCATAAGCTTTTGCGCTTACTACTTGCTTTTCTTGTGTCGCGACATACCAAAACTGGTTGTAGTCAAAGTTACTGCGATACGCTTCGCGACAAGTGTAATAAACGTTTTGAACGTCAACGAGAATGGCGATTTTTTCTTTGTGGTCTGATTGCATGGTGATCTCATACCGATAATTTGCCGCCTACCCTAAGCCAGATCGCCCAAAAGCACAATGAGCCAATTCCACTAAACTTAACGTATAAACGGAAAATCGCGTTTTTAGGAGTGAGTCATGGGTGGAAAGTTATTGGTGATACTGCTTTTGTGCGTCTTTGCCTCGACGGCACTCGGCTATCCTGCGCACACTCAATACTGGCCGCATCGCAGTGTTCTGTATTTCGCGCCTGAAAATGATGATTACGTAAAACAGTTCTTGCTTGAAGCATTGATGCACGAGTGCGAGTTAGTTGATAGAGATGTCGTCACACTGGTGATCACAGAAGATGGCTACACCGTGCCAAGCTGGCTTAAAGAAGAGTTTGATTTAAAGATACTCGCAGAGATCTACAGCGTGAAAAAAGGCGAGCACACTGCGATTTTGCTCGGTAAAGATGGCTTAGAAAAATACCGCTGGGGGGCAGAAACCGACTGGCAATACATTAACGATTTGATTGACCAAATGCCGATGCGAAAACAAGAGATGCAGAGGCAACGAAGCCCCTGCGAAATCTGAAGTACTTGAGGAAATGAAGACTCGTGAATAAACAGGATTCTTCGTTACTTTCCGAACCACGCCAACTTATTATGCAGCTGCGTAACGCTCCCCACCACAATCAATGCAGGGCTCACTGCTTGCTCTGCCATGCTAGACAGTTCATTTAGTTTACCTTGGAACACGCGTTGCTCTGGTCGCGTCCCATTTTCGATGATTGCGCATGACATTTCTGGGTCTAAGCCGTGCGTGATGAGCTTGTCCATAATGTGACTGCTTTGCTTCAACCCCATGTAGAACACAAGCGTGTTGTTTGATTGCGCTAACGAGCGCCATTCAATTTCGCGACCGTCTTTTTGCACGTGACCCGTGATGAATTGAACGCTTTGCGCATGATCACGGTGCGTTAGTGGAATACCTGCGTAAGCCGTCGCCCCCGCCGCAGCGGTGATCCCCGGCACCACTTCGTATTGAATACCGTATTCTGCAAGCTCTTCCAACTCTTCACCGCCACGTCCAAAGATAAATGAATCACCACCTTTTAGGCGCACAACGCGTTTCCCTTCTTGTGCTTTTTCCACCAAAATTTGGTTGATCTTATCTTGTGGTACGCAGTGAAAGTCGAGCTTTTTCCCGACATAAATCATCTCTGCGGATGCCTGTGCTAACTCTAGAATCTCTTTCGATACCAAACGGTCATACACCACAACTTCAGCCGCTTGAATCGCTTTCAAACCTTTGACCGTCAGTAAATCCGGATCGCCAGGCCCAGCACCAACAAGAGAAACAAAGCCGCTGTTTAAAGATGAGTTCGCAGTAGTCATATCAACGCCTATCGGAAAATTTGGATATAAAGAGTAACACTCACTTAAGTGGCTTAGGGTTCAAACTACCCCAAGGAGTTATTACTTTTTATAGCTAAATCAATACAATATCTATCGAAAGTTAAATGAGTTGAATAGCCCTACCACCAAAGGTAGGGCCAAATAAAGCGGTTTATTTTGCGATTGCAGGTTCTGCAATAACGTCCTCTTCTACACTTAGAGAAGGCGCTGTTTTCGCATGAGTTAGGTACAGTGGCAAACAAGTCATGACAAGACCACCGATGATGTTACCTAGAATGGTTGGGATTAAATTGAAGTTCAACCAAGTCGCGATACCAAAGTCCGCACCTAGAATCATACCTAGTGGGAATAGGAACATGTTTACCACCGTGTGCTCAAATACAAGTGCGAAGAAGATGAAGATTGGGAACCACATCATCGCCACGCGACCGGATACTGAACGCGCAGTCATGTTGCCAATCACGCCTAGACACACCATTAGATTACAGAAGATGCCGCGTACGAAACACGTGATCCATCCGTCCATACCCATGTTTTCAAAACCAAGGCTACGCGCTGTAGAAACAGCGACAAACTTCTTCGCTACCGCGTTGAGTTCTAGAGAAAAGTTACCGGTTAGAGAAATCGCCACAAGGTAAGCCACAATCAGAGAACCAATCAGGTTACCCAAACCTACCAGCCCCCAGCAACGGAAAATACGCCCCCAAGTGATGCTCGGACGGTTTGCGAACTTCGCCAAAGGTGCAAGACCAAATACACCTGTAACTAGGTCGTACCCCATCACACTAAGAATCACAAAACCAACAGGGAAAACAAGTGCACCCACAAGGCCAATTCCCGTTTGCACCATCGCCGTAATCGCGACAACTACCGCTAACGACAAAATAATGCCGGCCATCGTGCCACGAAGCAGAAGGTCGCGCGTGCTTGTATTGGTTTTTGCTTCACCCACGTTGATCATGGTTTGCACGAATTCAGCAGGTTTAAAGTCTGTAGACATGAATGTGTCCTTATTCAAAATTGAAAGTTAAAAGTTGAAGATTGAATAGAGAAAGGCTTCCCGCTGACATCCACTGCTGTCGACATCATCTCGCTTCCCTGTCCCCCGGAAATGATGCTTGGAAAGCCTTTGTCTATTGAATCTATGAAACGGATACCGAAAGGCGAAGAAACATCCCTCCTCCACAGAGGAGGGATTAAACTTACGCTTGAATCTCGACTTCGCCGTTTGTCACGCGCGCTTTGTACGCTTTCACGTTGAAACGCTCGTCTTCCATACAAGCACCTGTTGTCAGGTTAAAGCGTTGCTTCTTAAGCGGGCTCGCCACCCAAAGCTCTCCTTGATGCTCACAAATCAAACCGCGAGAAAGCACGTTCGATTGGAAGAACGGGTCGGTGTTGCTGATAGCTAACACTTCTTCCGCTTCTGTTGGGCGAAATACCGCAACTTGCTGACCATTAACCAAAGCACAAACGCCAGTGCCCGGTACGATGTCGTTGATTTGGCAAATCTTTTCAAATGACATGTTCAACCTTCCCTTATGCTTCAGTGATCGCTACGTGTAGGATGTCGCCTTTCGCTTCAGGATGTTTCTCCGTGAAGGTCGCTGGGCGGTGCTGTTCGCGCTCTTGAACAAACACAACGTTGTCATCGCGCTTGTCAGAGTTGATGAAGTGTGCGAAACGAGTCAGTTGTGATTCGTCGTTGATAGTCGCAGTCCACTCACACTCGTACTCGTCTACAAGCTTCGCTACGTCTGCTTCTAATTGAGCGTTGATGCCAAGTTTGTCTTCAACAATCACTGCGCGTAGGTAGTCAACACCTCCTTCCATGTTTTCCATCCAAACTGATGTGCGTTGTAGTGGCGCAGCAGTACGGATGTAGAACATCATGAAGCGGTCGATGTACTTAATTAGCGTTTCTTTATCTAGGTCGCTTGCTAGTAGGTCTGCGTGACGAGGTTTCATGCCGCCGTTACCACAAACGTACATATTCCAACCTGCGTCAGTCGCGATGATGCCAAGGTCTTTACCTTGTGCTTCCGCACACTCACGAGTACAGCCAGAAACACCGAACTTCATCTTATGAGGCGTACGAATGCCTTTGTAACGGTTCTCGATGTAAGAACCTAGGCCAACAGAATCTTGAACGCCGTAACGACACCAAGTTGAGCCAACACATGTCTTCGCCATACGAAGTGCTTTTGCGTACGCTTGACCTGTTTCGAAACCAGCGTCGATAAGCTTGCGCCAGATCTCTGGAAGATCGTCTTTTTGAGCACCAAACAGACCAATACGCTGAGCGCCGGTGACTTTGGTGTATAGGTTGTATTCTGCAGCAACGTTCGCTAGTGCACCCAGTGCTTGAGGTGTTACTTCACCACCCGCCATACGTGGAATAACAGAGTAAGTACCGTCTTTTTGGATGTTACCTAGGAAGTTATCATTCGTGTCGTGCAGCTTAACCAGTTGTGGCTTAAGAATGTGCTCACCCCAGCAAGAAGCCAAGATAGAACCAGCCAATGGTTTACAAACTTCACAACCGTAACCTTTACCGTATTTCTCTAGAAGCTCATCAAACGTTTTGATCTCTTCAATACGGATTAAGTGGAATAGCTCTTGACGTGAGTATGCAAAGTGTTCACACACGTCGTTCTTCACTTCGATGCCAGATTTAGCAAGCTCGGCGTTTAGAACAGAAGTGACTAGAGGAATACAACCACCACAGCCTGTACCTGCGCCAGTCACTGCTTTGATGTCACCCAATGTGTGGTGACCATCAGCAACCGCTTGAGCGATCTTGCCTTTTGTCACGTCGAAACATGAACAGATCACTGCGCTCTCTGGTAGAGCGTCTGCACCTAGTGCTGGTTTCTCAGCGCCTGCGTGTGCAGGAAGGATCAAGGCATCTGGGTGTTCTGGTAGGTCGATTTCGTTCAACATCAGTTGAAGCAGATCGCCGTAGTCAGACGTATCACCCACCAATACCGCACCGAGCAGTTTCTTGTTGTCTTCAGAAACGATAAGACGTTTGTAAACTTCTTGCTCTTCGTTTTGATAAACGTAGCTCTTACAACCTTCTGTACGGCCATTCGCATCACCGATAGAGCCCACTTTCACACCAAGCAGTTTTAGCTTCGCAGACATATCAGCGCCTTCGAATTTGCTTTCTGTGTTACCTAGTAGGTGATCAACCGCAACGGTCGCCATCTTGTAACCAGGAGCAACAAGGCCGTAGAACATTTCATTCCAAGACGCACACTCACCAATCGCGTAGATGTTCTCATCAGAAGTCTGGCAGTGGTCGTTGATGGCAACACCGCCACGAGGGCCAAGTTCTAGCTCCATTTGGCGAGCCAATTTGTCTTGTGGACGAATACCCGCAGAAAATACGATGAAGTCTGTCTCTAACTCAGTGCCGTCAGCAAAACGCATGACGTTACGAGCATTTTTACCTTCTGCTGCAATCTCTAGCGTGTTTTTGCTGGTATGAACGTTCACGCCCATACGCTCGATTTTTTGACGAAGTTGATTACCACCAGCAAGGTCAAGTTGCTCAGCCATTAGCTTTGGCGCGAACTCAACGACGTGTGTTTCTACACCGAGTGCCTTTAGTGCGCCTGCAGCTTCAAGACCTAGCAGACCACCACCGATAACCACGCCTGATTTGCTCTTCTTCGCACACGCTTCGATCGCTTTAAGATCTTCGATTGTGCGGTAAACAAAACAGTCTTTGCTTTCATGACCTTTGATAGGCGGAACAAATGGGAATGAGCCAGTAGCAAGAATCAGCTTATCGTATTGAACTTCACGACCAGTGCTTGAGTAAACGATTCGGTTTTCACGGTTGATGTTAATCGCGCGTTCACCGATCAACATATTGATGCCGTGTTTCTCGTAAAAGCCTTCTTTAACTAGAGACAGTTCGTCAGCTGTGTGGTGAGAAAAGTAAGAGGAAAGGTGCACACGGTCGTATGCGACACGAGGTTCTTCACAGAAAACGGTGATATCCATTTGCGAGACATCCGTTTTCTCGACTAAGTCTTCGATGTAACGGTGCCCTACCATACCGTTACCGATAACTACTAGCTTCAACTTGCTCATTGTACTTCCTAAGGGTTAGGTTCTTATCACTGAGCGCATTGTTAATTGTGAAAGAAAATTAATACATGATGTAAATCAATTACAAATTCAAACTACCCTAAAGGGGTAGTCGGCTCTATTTGCTCTGTTTACCTATAAATTAAGGTAATTTATTAACGAATATTGGTAGTTTTTACAAAGAACGCTTATAAGCAATCAGCTGCCCATGATAAGTTATGGTTATAAGGAAAAATTTTGTACCGAACAGCGTTCGAAGTGTTTGATAGTTTTAGAAAAAATCAAGCCCCACAATAAAAATCTTTTACTAGCTAACAGATTGCATAAAGACTAGAATCAAAAGCAGTTCATATGGAATGAAAACCATGTGATTTATACCGTAATTGACATATAGAGCGCCGTCCCATGTTTATGAGGCGGCATTTTATTTGGGAGTCATAAAATGTCAGAAAACAACTCTATCTATATCTCAAGCTTAGATATGAACAGAATTACCGCCCTGCTGGATAAGATGCCAAACATCGCTGCAGAGCTTGTTGAGCTAGAAGCAGAGCTTGACCGCGCAACGGTTTTAGAACCAGAAGAGATGCCGTCGAATGTGGTCACCATGAACTCAACCGTTGAGTTTAAATTTTCGGGCGAAGAAAGAACCATGACCAAAACATTGGTCTACCCATCAGAGCTAAAAAGCAGTGATGACATTTCGATTTTTGCTCCTGTTGGTAGCGCACTAATCGGTTTGTCTGTGGGTCAAAAGCTCGATTGGCCAATGCCAAACAAACAAGTGAAGACGATTGAAATTGTCGATATCGCATACCAACCTGAGCGTTGTGGTGCACTAAACCGCTAACCCTCAGGAGTCCCGGTGCAAAGGACATCGCAAGACTTTGCACCAGGAGAGCTTCTCGAACTTTCTCTTACATCGTCGCTTTTCACCTTCGTCTTCCCTCGCGCAGCCTTGCTACTCTCTTCGCCAGCCTCTCCAACCTGTTCACATGTGTTACACATTGTCCATCTGATACAGATTTCTGTCTTTTCAATCGAATTCATACGCTTATCGTCCCGTATCACTTAAACACCGCTATCTAAACTGTTCACCACGACAGTTGGAAATTATTTTTATTCATATTTTCAGCTAGTTAACTAACGGATTACTTCTTGCTTAACCCCTCCCGTACGTAACGAGCCCAGCGTCAATCGTGATGACGTGTTAATTGGAGACGCTCCTTGCCGTTATGAGCACCAATCGGCTCGTATCTTCTGTTTGGAAAAGGAGAAAGTAAGATGGACTTTAATAAACTGGTGATATTGGCTCGAGCATTTTGCTTGGGGCTGATATTGAGTGTGTTCGCCTCGCCGACTTGGGCGGTTCATGATCTGGGCACCTTCGAACTGGAAGGTAATGCAACAGACGACGCCGTTGCGGGGGACGATTGGGAAAATATTTACGATGGTAGCGACAGTGCCAACGTCGATACTGGGATTCTTCCCGATCCGTCACCTATCTCCATATTTACTGGTGGTCGAAAAGATATTCAAGACATATCAGAATGGTCTCACAAAGATGGTTCTGTACCAGATAAAGATGACTTAACCAATGCTTATGCTGCTGCCTACGGCGTCGATAACGGCGGTGGCGGTTCGGATTTGGTCATTTATTTTGGTGCCGACCGTTTTGCGAACGTAGGTGATGCCTTTATGGGTTTCTGGTTCTTCCAAGATGATGTCCAAGCCCTTGATGACGGTTCGTTCTCTGGTCAACACGTTGTGGGCGACGTTTTGGTATTGATTGATTATCCGCAAGGTGCGAATGATGAACCTTACGCCGCATTGGTAACTTGGGATCCAACCTGTTCAAAAGCGGACAGTAATGACCCTGCCCCTGGCGATTGTGCAGCCAAAAACTTACGTCTACAAGCGGAAACCAGTGGTGCAAACCCTGCTGACTGTTCTGCTGTCAATGATGGCGACTTTGGTTGTGCAACCACCAACAAAGGTGAAACACCAATCCCATCACCTTGGCCATACACTGCAAAAAACGGCACAATGAACGCTTTCCCATACGAAAGCTTCTATGAAGGTGGTGTAAACCTCACTCAACTGCTTGGCGGAATCGACGGCACAGCGTCTTGTTTCAGCAGCTTCATGGCTGAAACCCGTTCGTCTGCTTCATTCACCGCATCTTTGAAAGACTTCGTTTTAGGTCAATTCCAGTTATGTGGTATGGAACTTGTGAAAACATGTCCAACTGGTGCGTTATCACCAAGTGGTGACTCAATCATCTACAACTACGAGATCAAAGTAACCAATACTGGCTTTGGTGCACTTTACGATCTTTATGTTGAAGATATTACCGCTGGCGATTCATTCACTGCTGACGTTCTTGCCGCTGGCGAAACTGCAACATTTACTGGTTCCTTTGTTTCGCTCATCAACGGTGTAGAAAATGAGGCTACGGCGAGCGCAGCCATCAAAGATGGTGGCGAACCTGTGCTTACTAAGTCTGACACAGATAGCTGTCCTCCACTTACTCCAGTGGGCGCATTGAGTATCACTAAAGACTGTACAACCTACGTTGAAGAAAACGCATCTGGCGCGTACGGATTAAGAGTGAACTACGAAGGTAAACTATGTAACGACAGTAAAGTGAAACTTAACGATGTGAAAATTACTGAAATGCATGACGGTATGACAGTCGTTAAAGATGTCGGTACTTTAAATCCTGAAAGCTGTATGAACTACGATGGTACCTACATCCCTGCTCCGGGTAGTGACGTTTCTGGTGGTCCGGTTGTTGCACATGATGTAAGAACCTTCAAAGACACCGTCGTTGCAGAAGGTGTTAACGCCATTACAGGTGTCACTGTCGATACAGGCATGCCTGTAGAGGCAAGCTGTCCACTATGTCCTGCACCGTAAGCAAGACAAACCGATAGCAGCAATCCACTGTAAACAATAACGAAAAAGCCACCTTAAACATAAGGTGGCTTTGCTTTGTTATTTGTTCTTACCTTTGCCAGGTGAAGATCCGCCAGAATCAGGAGATGATTGCAGCGCCACAGTCACCATTGCCGTCGACGTAACATTACCGCTGGTGATCGTATAGCTAAAGCTGTCTTGATTCTTGAATCGCTTCGCTGGCGTGTATTGGATACTCCCATCAGAAAGTAGCTTCACCGTTCCTTTACTCGGTGCGCTCATTGCTGAGATCTCGACAGACACACCATCAGCAATGATGTCATTACCCAACACATTAATGCTTACCGTTGAAACTTTGCTCATCTGAACGTTATCGTCAACCGCCACTACATCACCACTGCCCGTTTGCTGCTCAGCAACGGCATACGTTGCTTGTTTAGCCACGTTGTAAGCCTCATCTTTCGTGTTTACCACATTAAACGTCACAGGGTAGTCACCAGAGGTTGCACTTAGAGCAGAAGTCACCGCGATGGTAGCCATGCTAGATTCGCCAGAGGCAAGGGAAATAGATTGAGAGCTCGCTTGCCAACCACTCTCTACTTGAGCAGACACATCAAAACGAATCGTGCCACAAACGTCATTCGCCGTATTTGTTACCGTCAGTTGATATTCAACCGTGTCGCCAGCATTAACTTGTGTATCAGACGTCGCTTTCACAGACACACTTGGCGCAGACATCTCGCAAACGCTTGGAGTTACCGAACCACCAAACGATAAGTTCACACCGGCAAAACCATTGGCTGCACTCGCAAGATTAATCGTGAGACCAGAAACTGGATCGGTGAAACTGTCACCCACTGGTAGCGCAGTATCTTTCCAATCCTTTCGGCCATAAACTTGGCTGTAATCCGAATTTGGCTTCATGTGCAGAATGTAACTTTCTTCCGCGCCTTCTTCGACTAAACGAACAATCACACCGTCCGTCACATCACCACGAAACAGCATATAAGAGCGGTCATCTAAAAACTGGTCATAACCCATCGCTTGACGATATTCGACATAGAACCACTCCTTCAAGCCAGTATTAGGGTTCACACCGCGAGGTATTTTTAAAGCGATGTTTTGTGTTATGTCTTGGGTTTCGTACTCTGCGATTTCATACAAACCATCTTGAGTTGCCGTAAGAATGTTTGGTGATTCGGCATCATTCAACCATCCCATACGTTCTTTGTAGTACGTATTGATGTAACCCATATCAGGAGTACCCATAACATCGTACGAGTCGCCGTATTCAATTACGCTACAGTTGTTCGATACCGACGCATCGCCACAATCCAACGCCTTAGCGTGGCTCAAACCAAGGTTGTGCCCGAATTCATGTGCAATCACTCTTGCTGACAGCGTGCCATCTATGTATGCACGACTCGGGAACGTTTTCCCTGTTGTTGCAGAACCACCACCAGCACAACCTGATTGCGTCATGATGTAAATGATGCGCTGATAATCCTCAAGCACTACGCCATCAGCACGCGCCATTTTATCCGCTTCCGCTTGAACCGAAGGATAATCACACACCTGATTCGATACAGGCAATGTGTACCAACCTGCAACTTGACCACTTAGCCATGTCTTGCCGTAGGAGTTTTCTTGGTAAAAATCGTTAACTTCACCAAATACTAACGCGTGCGCCTCTTCTGACGTGATCGGTTGATCGTTAGGATTCTCTTTGAAATTCAATAGCATCACCAACGTATCTTGTTGGCCTATTGAACTGCCTGCAGCTTTGGCGTACTGGATATTTTGTAGAAATAGAAATAAGACGAGTAAGAAAAAGATCCCTTTATTTAGGGCGTGCTTATTCATGCGGAGTTTATCAATCACTGCTTCACCTGAAATAATTATAATAATTATCCTTCCCACCGAATTAACGATAAGAATATATAGGATTAGATAGAGGTTAAAATTTAGAAAATATAGAACCAGATCTTATTTCATGAATAATCTCAATTTTCTATACATAATGTATTTATTCTTCTAAAACATCACCAACATCAATAAATGAGGCAGCATCATAACAAAGCAAAAGGTTAAAATTCAACCAACCACATCACCAAATTACGTTAATTCTTTGTAAGAGCCAAAGAGTTTCAATCACATCAAACAGTTAAACATCGATCATTTTTCGCTCAAAAATTGAGAATATTCAATCGAATCAATAATGAACCGATTGCACTCTTAAATATAAAAACCATTATCAATCAATGAAATATATGTCGAAAATAGAAAATGAGCGCAAAACTGTTCTCACTCAACTGCTATTAGTTTTTTTACTGACCACATTTCAAAGCCTTACCTTTAAAAACAACAAAGAATAACAATTAACAAACAAAATAAAAACATTAATCACATTACACACCAAGTGTGAACTTTATATTTAAGGTGGCATTTATATGAACATAATAGATATAAAATGATGACAATAATAAGATCACTCGAAGAAATATAGAAGCTTCACTCTACTATTCAATTCCTACCTGTGAAGAAAAATTGAACAAGATAAATGGTTTTATTCTGTAGAAAAGATGGAAATACACTTTGAATATGATAATGATGTGACAAACAGAATGATGATAATTAATTGTAGCCAGAACAAGAGAGGAAAATGATTTGCGGGTGCTATAAACGAGAAAAGCCAGTCATAAGAGACTGGCTTTCGAAATAATGGAGGCGCGTCCCGGAGTCGAACCGAGGTCCACGGATTTGCAATCCGCTGCATAGCCACTCTGCCAACGCGCCTTACCTGATTGTTTTCTCATTGTCATGAGAACGATGCTTTAAAACTGAATCTGAAATCCATACATCGTTTTGATGGTGCCCCGGGCCGGACTTGAACCGGCACAGCGCGAACGCCGAGGGATTTTAAATCCCTTGTGTCTACCAATTCCACCACCAGGGCAACGCAATTCTTTGCGATGGTAACACCATCTCTCATCGGCCGTGCCGTGAGAACGAGGCGTACTTTAACGGATTAATTTATCTGGTCAACAATAAATTTTATCTTTTTGATTCAGATGCTTAAAAAGCAATCCCGACAGCATAAATCACGCACAATTAGTGCAACTATCATTCAAATTGGTTCCTCACAATCTTGTTCAAATCCCCTTCCCCCAGTCTCTACATTGACTTTGTTAGGCACAAAAAACAACAGCAAGACACATGGTTTTCTCACCCTCTGTCAACAAAGTGTCCACCTGTTAACTCGAACACTACCCAAGTGGCACGTTTTTCTTTCCCTCCATAACCGACTGATATCTCGTTTAATTCCTAGGAATGGCCTCCTAGACCGTTTCCCAACAAGTTAACACTCTGTTCACACAAAGTGTTTTTGAAACAGTTTTAGAAAACACAAAATATTTAAAAATCAATGTAATAGGTGTTGGTTTGTTTTTTGCTCTCTAGTGGGCACCGACAAGCGCTCCACCATACAAGTTTCAGAACACACACTTTGTGGAGCAATTGTCATGGGACAGGGGGCACAGCAGTTCGTGTGTTCAATGATGCCGGAGTCCAGTGTTGGCATCATTGGATACTTACATCGCCCTTTTATCAACTTTCAATGAGAAAAGAAGGTAGATGATGGAACATTTAATATACAACCGACATAAAGGGATACTCAGCGCTATGTTGATAAGTGCTGCCGCCTTTTATGGGTTAACCACCGCTTCACCTGCGAATGCATTAACCGAGCAACCTATTTATCCAGATCCCGCTAATTCAGCAAACAGCTGTATGGCGGACGCGTACTTCGATACTGGCGGTTCTGGTATGAAAGGTACGTTAGGTGAAGCTCTAAACTGTACCGCGAACGACGTTGAGATTACGCAGGTCATTCCTAAAGAGATAATCCTTCCAGATGGCAGCAGCTCTGGGAATTTGACCTGTACCTTGGGGGAAACCTTTAAATTAAAAGCAGATATTCGTGTGCGTGCTAATGCAGCAGAGCGCTGGGATACCACCTTTTATGTACCTCGAAAAGAGAACGTCGATCCAGACGTAATTTATCAAGATGGGGACGCATGTAGTGTCCTATTGCCAGTACCAGTTGGTGCTGGTGGGTTTGACCCTGATTTTCTTGTCGCCCAGCAGCTTGATGGAGACGCCTGTGGTGATATTAAAAAATCTGAGCTAACCGCTGACGAATACACTCTTGAAGATGCTGTATTCGAAATTATCTGTGAGGATGACGGCTTAGATGGACAAGCTGACTTCAACTACTGTGCCGCGTGGGACAACATCGAACGCGGCAACTGTTCTGAAGACAGCGCTTATCCTGGCCAAGTTCCAAACAACAAATCGAAATGTAAATGTGACAACTTCAACATTCCGGTATTCATTAAACCGAATCCACCAACTGTGTTGAAATCCGTCGAGCCAGCTAGCAGCAACGAGCCAGCAGGTACGTTCAAATATACTTTGACGATTACTAAAGCTGCAGGTTCAGCAGTTCAAATCACTAGCCTTTCCGATATCTATCGTTCAAGCACAGACGGTTCGATCTTTGAACAGTTCGATTTAACTGGCGGTGCAGACAACCAAGGTACGCTTAATCTGCTAGACACTGCGGGTAACCCGAATACTTGTAAGTCACTCAGTTATCCAATCATACTAACTGATACAACTCCAAGTACTTCTTGTAGTTTCTACGTTCAGATCAATGATGAAGATCTCCCAGATGATCCAGCCCCAACCACAGCAAACGCTGCGGGACAACCTGAGGAGCTTTATCAAAACTTCATTCGCTTTAGCGCTACCGATAATGAAGGTCGTGGCACTGTAATTGGCGATGATACCTGTGACCCTACCGATGGTGATGCGACAAACGATGATGGTAACTGTTCGAATGTCGTTACAGTTAAAATGATCAACGTCGACCCAGCCGTAGATATCACTAAAACCCCTATCAGCGGCCCAGGTTTACGTAATGTAGCTGGCGCTTGGTATATTGATGATGAAGGACTTATCACCTATGAAGTTACTGTGACCAATCTAAGTACAGTTGACTCGGCATGGGTAATCCAACTTGTCGATGATAACGGTACACCAGGAAACTTGGCCGACGATATTAATCTGTTAGCTGACAGCACGGGTTCTCCAGCCTGTAACACGGCTCCAGATAATCCTAACAGCGATACACCGTTAGCGAAAATGACTGGTTCCTTCACTTGTCGATATACTGTCGATGTCACTGTTGCGGATGGTAGTACCTACACCAATACCGTAAACGTCATTATCAACGACAATGAGGCTCGTGCAGCGAACGATATGGCGGTAGTCAGTGTGACTCGTGCCGAACCAATGATTACGCTTGTCAAAGATGTTGCCGTGTCTGTAGACGCAAACGTTCCAACACCAGCTATCGATTCAGCTTCGTTCATGCAATCTATCAACGTGGATGAACCGGGAGATGAGGTCGTTTACCGATTTACGATGACCAATGCTAATGCGGTAACCAAAGAAGACTTGACCGTGATTTCGTTGACGGATGACGTGCTATTTAGCAGCGTGAGAGCAAGTGCTTCTTCAACTCAACGAAGCGATGAGTGTTCGTTCCCTCAAGTGATTGAATATGGCACACCTTACATGTGTACCTTAGTCGCTGATGTAACTGGTAATGGTTCAAACGATCCAAATACAGATTACGACGACACATTCTTGCTAAATACTGCATTCGTCACAGCTAAACGCGATCCAAATGATGCAAGTGAACCTGAGACCAAATCGAACGAAGATACTGCTCAAGTGAACTTTGATAATGTGCTTCCGCAATTTGAAGCTAACTTCGGTTTCCATGCCAACGTATTTGTCAAAGTAACCAACAGCAGTACTTTTGAAGACATTACTTTGAACAAAATGTCGATTCGCGGTGTGAGTATTCCTGACGCAACCACCCCTGGTGATGTTGATGTAGGTACTCTATTCAGAATCTTCGATGACTCTGGTACGAGCATTGAAGGTGTGCTTGACTCTGCATTCCAACAATTGCTTGATGGTTACTGTAATGTTGGACAAACGATTCCTGCTGGCGAGACCTATGCTTGTTTCGTTCGTGTTCAACTCTTCAATGCACTTGGTATTTTCGATACCTTCAGCGCCTCTGGTGCAGATGATGGCATTGTTATAGAAGTGCTGGATGATGACGGTAGTATTCGAGCTGCAGAAGTGGAAGTTACGGTTCAAACTCAAGATGTGATTCAACCTTAATGTTTGAATGCACTAAAAATCAGTAAGGCCAAGGCCTACCTTACCTTAAAATAAATGCCAGTCAGAACTTCTGACTGGCATTTTTGTTTTTCTAGAGCAACTTGTCTAAGTCAACTTACTTGTTTCGACCTTTGCCTTTGCTCCCCGTAGAAGTACTCGTATCAGAACTACCAAAACCAATATTCACCGATGCAGAAGCCGTATTCACGCCATCACTGATGGTGTAACTAAAACTATCGCTACCTTTAAAGCTTTTCGCTGGAGAATAAAGCAATTGACCATTTGATGTAATTTGAACGGTTCCTTTCGCGCCTTGAGTCACTGAGATAACCTTCAACGTATCTCCTTCGGGATCACTGTCATTCTTGAGTACATCGATAGTCACTGGCTCTTTCGATGTCAACGTCACAGAATCGTTTTGAGCGGCAGGAGCGTTATTTTCCGTGACTGGAGCGACAATACTCACACTCACTACTTGGCTAGCATTCAAGCTTGCATCAGCAGAATGTTTCGCATTGATAACAATGTTATAAGTACCGTCAGTAACTTCAGTGCTCGATGTTACTGTCATTGTAATAGATTGGGTTTCACCAGGAATCAAAGTCATAGCACCACTATTCGCACTCCAGCCATTTGGAACATTTGCCACTAGCGTGAAAGTAGTCGCGTCACATGTTGCGCTATCTTGGTTGGTAACCGTCGCTGTGTAACTTACTGTACTACCCGGTTCAAAATCCCCATTTTGGTTAGTAGACATGATGAGAAATGGCGTCGATAGCTGACAAGCTTCAACCGCAGTTTCAACCACATAATTTGCTGTAGCACTCGCGTCGTAGTCAGTACCAGTAACATTTGTCACGTTGAATGTAATGCCGTAGGTCCCGTCTATCGCAGCTTGATCCGAAGTCACATCAACCGTCACTGTATCACTCGCACCAGGAGCCAAATTTAACTGAGATGGCGTTGTCACCCACCCACTTGGAGCATTTGCTTCAATAGCGAAATTCGATGTTGCGCATCCATCACCATCATTGTTAGTTACCGTAACCGAATACCCCACGGTGCTACCAGACTCTACACCTGAAACTTGATTGGAAACAACAGCAACACTCGGCATGCTTGGCACACACATAGGCTCAGCGAAGCTAACGTGGACACTTGCGCCTGTGCTATCAGCCCATTCGGTCGTAATGGTAATACCGGCTTCTGTATCCTCATACGTATTGCCCGCTATCAAGGCAGCATCAATCAGGTCTGAGTTCACACTGTTAGGCGTCATATCAAGCAGTTGGACACTACTCAAATCATCTCCAGTTACAGCGTGGAAAACGACGCCATCCGTTATTGTAGTTTGCCCTTCAAGAAAACTATCGAAACCGATAGGTTGACGGTACTCAATGTAATACCACAATGGTTGTCCAGATGCCGCATCAGTCCCACGTTTAATCCTTAGACCTTTAGCTGCACCTGCTGGCGCCGTTTCATAGGGTTCCAAAGAATATGTGCCGCTATTGGTAACCGTAACGACCTCTTGCTCGGATGGTTTAATCCAACCTAACTGTTCTTTGTTAAAAGCATTAAAATGACCATTAGATGTTCCCATAATGTCCAACGTGTCACCGTACGAATAGTTGTAACACGTACCACCGACTGTATTTGTACCGCACTCTAATGCTTGAGCGTGATGAAGGCCAAAGTTATGACCTAATTCGTGCCCAATCGTGTTCAGCCTAAATGCGCCATTAATCCAAGCTCTTGACGGGTTGCCACCAACGGTACCCATTCCAGACCAACCGCAGTTCTCTACTTTGGGATAGATATAGACTTTGCGTGAATAGCTAGACGTATCAATGCCATCCGCTTCAGCGGCCGCCGTAATGTAACTTTCAAAGCCTTTGTAATCACAACTGCTATTAATCGGCAACGTGTAGTAACCGTGTACATCACCACTCAACCACGTCTGACCAAAGGAGTTCTCTTTGTAGAAGTCGTTAACCTTTCCAAAAACCATGTCTTGAACTTCATCAATGGTCCACGGTTGCTGCGGATTATCTTGAAAGTTAACCAGAAGCACCAACGTGCGCTGTTCGCCAAAAGTGTTTGATAACGCAGCAGAACTCGTCGTAGTCGATGCTGTAACCGTCCCCGAGCTATCTTGCGCTAACACAGACAGTCCATCCGCTTCGTCAGCTACGACTAAAGCGTCCAATTTATCTGCTAAGTCTTTGAACTTCCAACCACGCGCACGTACTTTTGCACCCGACTGAATCGCGTTGATTGGTGATTGTGAAGAACCGTGCACCTCAATAAGTCCCTCAGAGGTGTTTAGTACGTGTCGAAGACGGCTCTTGCTGTGATCTTCATAATCTTCGTAGAAGACTTCCAGTTCGCCTTCTAGCGTTTGCTCCTGCTCTAGCAAAGCTTGTACTTTTCCAGGCATACCTTTGCGAGCTTTTGCAGTCAGAGTAACCTGCGCTACCGCGCTAGGATCTGACTGAAACAGCTCGGAAAGCAATGCTTGACGACCATGAGCAAGAGAAATCATTTGCTCTAAATAGTGATGTTTGTTTTTCGCCGATGCACCGCGATAATCAGCCATCGCTTGCTTTAATGCGCTGGTATTATCTTGAGCCTGTTGGCGTTTTCCCTTAGCAGTAGGTGAAACCAGTTTTTCTTGTTGAATCACATGTCCATGTGGGATGTCTTGCGACTGCGCCGTCGCGTTGAATGTCAGAGATAAGAGGCCGATAAGAGCCGTTGTTGATAGTTTAAATGTATTGGAAGTAACAATATTAAAATGGGTATTAAACATACTTAATTTCTTATGTATTTTTATCTTTGGTTCTTAATTTTTGCGCAGCAGAAGTCCGCAATCATGTCGATCGCTTGACGATTAGGAAGCGCAAATAACTAGCCTAAACGTATGAATTTCCATTCATTTCGAAAAGCTATAAACGTTAAAGGTAAGCAATAGATGCTAGAATTAGAACCCCAAAGACATCTAATAGTTAGTCAATAAGATGCCGTGCCTTTTAACAAAAATTAAAAAGCAAAACTCTAAAATAGTCATTTATTATTTAGGTTAAACTTGCATTAGTAACACAAGACAAATTATTTATTTGTATGCAATAAATTTACCCCTCTTTCCTATTTTTTAAGCTCTGGTTGGTTTTTGAAGGTAAAATCCTACAAACACAGTGATTAAATTTCAACCAAAAACAATTAATTTTTATCGCAAGATCAAACATTCTTATTTAAAGCATGAATATATAAGAAGATTTAAATTACAAGTAAAATGCCAATCTCAATATGAATTCAGCTTAATATAACTTTGCCATTTTAATATATGCTCAAAGTTACCCCATGAAAAATAAGAAATTTATCTTAAATAACCAAAAATTAACACAAACAAAACAATTATTAAGCATCGATGATTTAAGAAGATCTATGTGTGTGGTTTCAATTCACCAGAGCAACTATAAATATCGACACCTAATATCAATATATAAAGACAAGCTCTAAATTAATAAACTGGTTAATTTAGATAAAATAAAGGCAACTAACATTAGTTGCCTTTTATTCAATATGAAAAATATTATTTTGCTTTATCACTATTCGATAACTGCTCTAATAGAGATTCAAACACTGCATACCGCTGCGCGCCCACTACTATCTGTGGTTCTATAAGTTGATCGTTTTCGACGCGACCAATTAAGAAACTTGGCGTACCACGAATGCCCAAGGATTTTCCTAACGTCAAATCTTGTTCAACTTTGTTAGCAATTGATTTATCTTTCATGCACTTATTGAACTCTTCCAAGTTCAAAGATAAATCTGTGGCTGCTTTTTGATAGAGCTCCTCTCCTAAGTCTTTGACATTGCTAAACAGCATATCTCGCATTGGCCAGTAGGAATTTTGGTGAAGACTACACGTAGCTGCGATCGCAGCCCCCATGGCTTTCGCGTGAAAACTCAACGGGAAATCGCGTGCAATATATTGCACTTTACCAGTATCAATATAATTTTCTTTTATCTGTTTAAAAGCACTGTCTGTAAATCGTTTACAATAAGGACATTGAAAATCAGAAAATTCAATAATAGCAATTTTTGCGTCTTTACTGCCAAGAAGTGGCAGTGTGCCATCTTCGGTAAAGTTAGGTTGATTTGGCAAAGTCGGTGGCTCTTTTTTGGGTGGGTTAAATGCCAAATCTTTCATTTCTTTCACTTCATTTTCTATTTTTCCTACTTCTTTTGTTAGTTGACTGATCTCTTGTTTTAATGACTCAATTTCTGACTTTAGCTTATCGTTATCATCCGACTGACAACCCGTTAAAAACTGCAGTAATACTAACGGTATGACGATTCTTACTGTTTGTATAAACATCTCACGCCCTCACTATGAAATAGTACGAATATAAATTCGCACTTTACTTATCCCTATTAAAAGATTTGCTGAGATGTCATTGACAGAATATGCCTGTTAAGTGATTAGAGAAAATTTAAACTATCAGTAATAACAACAAGCTACAGATTTCCATCTAATCTGAGTATTAATAAATGCCGAATAGCTATTAACACTGACGATAAGACAGCAATTTCTTTCAAGTTGGTAAAAAGTATTGTAAAGGAGTCGATATAAGTCAATTCGGTTAATAATATGGTTATAAGAAATAGTCATATTATGCTTATATAAAATGACGATCGGCTAACGACATGTATTTAAAACAATTAATTTATTGCTTGGTAATATTTCGATTTATTTGAACGACTTTTATGTCTATGCAATATCAACCTCTACACTTAGTCTAAGTATGTTGGAGGAAAACCATGAGCGCCCCACCAAAATCTTCAAGTCGATTGCCACTGCATCTCGATTCCGAACTCTGCTTTGTATTGCCTGATTTTCTTGCGAGAGAGTTTGAGTATGCTCGTTCGTTAGAGCAAGGGATCATGGATAACCTTCACCCTGAATTTACACATCAATATCGCGTCACGTTACGACGCATGCGCTCTTTATGCATTTTACTCAGCGAAGTGATTCCCTGTTTTGAGTTAGCCATCCTCAAGCCTCATTTAAAGACATTAATGAAACAAACGAACTTATTGCGAGACCTAGATGTGTTCACTTTAGACACCAATCAGTATCTTGCGATGTTGCCAGAACAGCATTCATCATTAACGCGCATTTTCGCGGATATTGATGCCATGAAGAATGCTGAACAAGTGCGCGTAGCAAGTTGGTTGGCATCACTTGCTTACCAAGCGCATTGCGCTATGGTTCGAAACAGCCTTGAGCGAACTAAACAATACGACTTGCTAAAAAACGACATTGAATTAGTGACGTTCGCAAATCAAAAGATTGCCGACCAGTTTAGAAAAGTAAATAACTCACAAAGAAAAATCTCGCCAGCGAGTAAAGACGATGTCATTCACGCATTACGCATTAAATGCAAAGCACTGCGCTACTTGCTGGAGTGCTTCTCTGCTCTCTATCCCGCGCAACAACACAAAGAAAATGTGAAGCAACTTAAGCTGCTTCAAGACAAGCTCGGCGACTTCAATGACACTTCGACTCAAATTGCGTTTTTCACCCAGCTCCGCAAAGACAAACGCTACAACAAACAAGATCGCCAAGTACTCAAATCTCTGATTAAGGAAATAAAACAGGCTCATGAGCAATCTCGGCAATCTACCTTACTTCGTCTAAAAAGTTTTGATTCATTTATCAATGACGCTTCTACGTTAGAGATTTACCGTTAACCAAGAGGAGTGAACCGGTAACACATTCTGCTGATGTTCACGTGTTCTTCACACTCGCTCACTAGAGTATAAGGTTGGACAGTTTTAAGTAAGACAACGTGAAACCACTAAAACGATACCAATACGAACGCTACGCCGTACTGTGCAACCTCGCGTATCCAAGAGTCTTTAAACAAACACGTTATGGCTTCGATCCCAATGGTCAGCGAGTCATCCGAAACGAACACGGCAAGATTATGATTCGCGTACTGTGGAGCAAAAACCGCGATGAAGTCGTGGTCGTTATTAAAGGCTCTCACAGCATTACCGATTGGTTGCTCAACTTTGCAATGTGGACACGAAACTGCCGGCGATTAGGTCTCAACTACCGTATTCACGCAGGGTTTTATCACCTATTGTTCCAAGAAAGTTTACCTAGTAGAAACGAAGACCGCTTAGGTTTGAGCGTGATAGAACGGCTAGAAGCAACCGTTGTCCCGCTTATTCTGCAAGGCAAGCGCATTTCGGTGACAGGCCACTCTTCTGGTGGTGCAATTGGTAGCGTGTTTGCGGATTACATAGAAAAGAAGTATCCGAAAAGCATCAAGCGCGTTGTGACTTTCGGGCAGCCCGCCATTGGTGACTGGACGTTCAAACGCCGCTATCGTCTGGCGCATAAAACCTACCGAATTTGTTGTGATATCGATATTGTGACGTTCATGCCTCCGGTGCCTTTTCTTTACTGGCACGTCGGAAAAATGCTGTGGCTGTACAATGGCAGAATTTATGAGAACACGCCGACACTCATTCGCCTCGGGCGTTCACTGTTTAGTTGGCTGATTCGTCCGTTTTCTTACCATTTAATGAGTAAGTACATCCGAAACAAAGACTTTTTCGATGAACGTTGACTGAAAAACCAAACGATAGACATAAAAAAGCCGGACTGATCCGGCTTTTTCTAAGATTTGAATTACAGCGAAGCAATTTCTTTCTCAAGTTGATATTTGCTGTCGGTGACGATTCTCTCAAGCACTTCAACGCGTCGTTTTAACTCGCCAATTTGCTTTTTGAGGCTTTCTTGCTCTTCTTGGCTCATCGTATTTCGCTCAGAAATCTCTAACGCTCGAACTTCTTTACGATGATTTAAGATCAACTTGACGATCCCGCCTCCAAAAATGGCACCAAACACAATGGCGACAACCAATACATCAGCAATAGATTCCATTCTTTATATTCCTCTAGATAATGCTCAAATATAAGTTACGCATTTGTTACATGAATATCAAATAACACCTTGATTAAATGTAATGTTTCATTGAAATTTGCATGTTCTGTATCAAAATCACAGGACGATGTTACTTAACGCCCACCCAAACCGAGACTGAACCACCATTGACAGGAAATTCTGCCCAGCCATTGGCATCGGTCCAAACTTCTTCAGTTCGGATACCCAGCTTGTCGACATAGCGCGTGCTTGGCTTACCGGTATACATCCATTTTGTGCCGCCCGGTCCATCACTCATGATCACCGCCATTGAGTTTGGATGTTCAGCATCGCCCTCTCGGGTCCAGCCAATCACATCCCAATGGTCGAGATAAGAATTCTGTTTGCCATACGCATACTCTTTACGCAGTGTTACAAGTTCTTCAATGTAAGGCACTTTGGCCATATTGATGTTGTAGCCTTTGTCGCTGTACTGCGCGCCGTAGTAATCTGCGTAGAACACCGACGGATAACCTTCTTCACGCAATAAAATGAATGCGTAAGCAAGAGGCTTGAACCACCAATCTACTGTCGACTCTAACGCCTGCAGTGGCTGCGTATCGTGGTTTTCTACGAGAGTCACTGCTTTGACTGGGTTATCCTTCATTAACGTGCCATTCATGATTTGGCGCATATCGTAATTGCCGCCAGATTTTGACGCGTTGTAGAAATTCATGTGAAGCGGCGCATCGAACAACGACATACTGCCAGAGGTCTTAGTAATAAAGTTATGCAGTTGATTTACGTCGTAATTCCAATACTCACCAACGGTGAAAAGCTCTTTGCCTGTTTTCCAACGTAAATGATCAATCCACTCTTGTAGATACTGATATTTAATGTGCTTAACGGCATCCATTCTAAAGCCATCAACGCCGGTCATGTTGATGTACCACTCACCCCAATCTTTCAGCTCTTGTTTAACTTCTGGGTGATCCATGTCTAAATCGGCGTACATTAGGTAGTCGTAATTGCCTTTTTCAGAGCTGACTTCCCAATCCCATGCTTTTCCTTCGCCTTTGAATTTAAAGATCGCTTTTTCTTTGCCGGCATCATCCCAGTCAACACCGTCAAAGTGATACCAAGTCCAATGGAAGTTTGAGTATTTGTCGTTGCGGCCAGGAAAATTAAACTCAACCCAAGCTTCAATCCATTTGTCGCCCAGTTCAATGTTACGGTTGTCCCAATCAACGCGCTTGGTATCGACCCACGACTTCCCATCAGCACCACCTCGGTGGTTAAACACAACATCGCCGTAGATTTGGATATTGTTGTTGTGCGCGGCATTGATTGCAGAGATGTACTGAGCCTTGGTGCCGTATTTGGTTCGTACTGAGCCTTTTTGATCAAACTCACCTAAATCGTACATATCATAGACGCCATAACCGACGTCATTACTGCCGCCCGCGCCTTTGTAAGCTGGCGGTAGCCAGAGCGCTGTAAAACCGTTTTCAGCGAGTGCTGGAGCATTGCTTTCAACCTGCGTCCATAATGCGCCATCATTAGGTACGTACCAATGAAAGTACTGCATCATGGTGCCATTTTGCCCGGCAAAGGCAGGAGCACTGAGCAGCAAGGTTAGCGGTAAAAAAGTGCGTTTTAATTTGAATGTTTTCATTATTTTTCTCTCACGTTAAAGGACTAAAACCCGCTTTCTGACCTACCAGGCAGCTGCGATAGCAACACATGAAACTTGCTAACGTATTGTCTGTAAGACAGAAAGTTCGGATTACAATCGAAGAGAAATTAACACCAATCTACCCATACAATTATTGAGTTGATTAACATTTATAAAATCAATAATTAGCATGTGTAAAATATTGAATGACGATCAAATGAGTTTGGTGATACGGATACGAATGAAACAAAACGAAGAGAAGAAGCGATTTGCGAGCACTAGAAACGAGAAAAGCCAGTCATAAGAGACTGGCTTTCGAAATAATGGAGGCGCGTCCCGGAGTCGAACCGAGGTCCACGGATTTGCAATCCGCTGCATAGCCACTCTGCCAACGCGCCTTACCTGATTGTTTTCTCATTGTCATGAGAACGATGCTTTAAAACTGAATCTGAAATCCATACATCGTTTTGATGGTGCCCCGGGCCGGACTTGAACCGGCACAGCGCGAACGCCGAGGGATTTTAAATCCCTTGTGTCTACCAATTCCACCACCAGGGCAACGCAAATCTTTGCGATGGTAACACCATCTCTCAGCGGCCTGTGCCGTGAGAACGAGGCGTACTTTAACGGATTAATTTATCTGGTCAACAATAAATTTTACCTTTTTGATTCAAACGATTAAAAAGCACGCTAACAAGTTTAATTGACGATCAATCAGCACACATTTTCGTCACCAAATGAGTAAAACAATAAATTCAGCAAGCGTCGCATCGCGCTCTTATCATATCCATGCACAACCATTCCGGTACTTCCCTCACCTTTTGTGCATTAAGCACATCGTTAACACCCCGTAAAAATGGAAGCGTCCTTTCATTTTCAACAATTTGTTACACGTAAATGCATAAAACGCCTGGTCTTACCATTATAAAACCATTGACATAATTTATTTTTTTGAAAAGCTCAATACGTTATCGAAAATCGTTTCGATTAATGATACTTTAAATGTGTTGCAGTAATTTAATGGATCAATATCACATATAAGGACGTGGTTTACTTTGACGACACTGCATAAAAAAAACAAGGTATATCACCAATGTCTATCAGAAACCTATCTATTGCGAAGAAAATTTCGCTCTCTTTTTTACTGATTGCGCTTATTAATATTGTATTTGGCGTATTTTTGTCTACAGAGCTCAAAGAAATCAAATCTGAGCTTTTAAACTATACTGATGACACTCTTCCAGCAATGGAAAGAGTGGATGCGATCCGAGATGATCTTTCTCACTGGCGTCGCTCTCAATTTGCTACTTACACCTATAAGGACGCAGATAAGATCAGAAACAAAATCGCAAGTAACATCCGTGAACGCGAAAAGATCAGCAAAGAACTTGAAGCTTACGGCTCAACCATTTGGCCAGGTGAAGAACAACAAACGTTCCAACGCCTAATGCGTCAGTGGAAACAGTACTTGGTTACTATGGACCAATACAATGAGTCGATGTTAGCAGGCAACAAAACCGAAGCGCTCGCTGTTCTATCTAACTCTTTAAACGACTTCGAAGCCGTCGATTCTGATCTAAACGAGCTAATCCGCTTGTTGAAAGTCGCAATGGACAGCAACAAAAATCACATCCTTTCTTCAGTGAACGGTTTGAGCAACTCATCCATCGCGAGCAACGTGACCATTCTAGTGATCATGATTGTTATGACGCTTGTTCTAACGCGTTTGATTTGTGGTCCACTACAACTTGTTGTGGAACAAGCAAACTCGATTGCGAAAGGTGACCTTTCTAAAGACATCGATCGTAAGTTGATTGGTAACGATGAACTGGGCGAGTTGGCAGATGCAACGACTAAGATGCAAAACGACCTACGCCAAGTTATCGACAACGTTATTGCCGCTGTAACGCAATTGAGCAGTGCAGTAGAAGAGATGAACCAAATCTCTGAGCTTTCTGCTTCTGGCATGAAAGACCAACAGCTACAAATCACGCACGTTGCAACAGCAATGACGGAAATGAAAGCTGCGGTAGCCGACGTTGCACGCAACACGGAAGAGTCAGCGAGCCAAGCAAACGATGCAAACCACCGTACACAACTTGGTGTGCGTGAAACACAAAGCATGGTTGATGCGATTGGTGAAGTAGCAAATGTTATCGGCGCTGCTGGTGATACAGTTTCAGAGCTTGAACAGCAATCGAACCAAATCAACGTTGTGGTTGATGTTATCCGTGATATCGCAGATCAAACAAACTTGCTTGCGCTTAACGCCGCTATTGAAGCAGCGCGTGCTGGTGAATCGGGCCGTGGCTTTGCAGTTGTAGCGGACGAAGTTCGTACTCTTGCTGGCCGTACTCAAGATTCAACAAGTGAAATCACAGCGATCATCGAGCAGCTACAATCACTAGCGAAAGACGCGAAATCAGCGACTGAGCTTTCTCGCACAAGCATTGCCGAGTGCGCTGACCAAGGCATTCAGTCAAAACAACTGATGAACGACATCGAACATGCGATTTCTGATATCTCAGACATGGGCAGTCAAATCGCAACGGCATGTAACCAGCAAGACTCAGTAGCTGAGGAACTAAGCCGTAGCATCGAAAACATCCATCTTGCGTCTCAAGAGGTCGCGCAAGGTTCAGAGCAAACTGCACAAGCTTGCCGCGAACTGAGCCAGCTATCCGTATCTCTTCAAGATGTAATGAGCCGCTTTAAGCTAAACTAAAACGACTCGACAAAAACGCTCCAAGCTCCGCAGTTTGGGGCGTTTTGTTTTTCTGGCGTACATTCCCTCGTACGCTTTCCTTTAACAATAAAAAACGCGTATGGAGGTTTTATGCGCCTTAAGAAAACTCTTCTTTCTATTGCCATTGCTGCAGCAACGTTCACCCCTGCTATGCATTCAATCGCAGCTCCACTCCAGCTTCAAACGACGTTAGACCAAGAGAGTCAAATTCAATCATCCAACACTTGGCTAGAAATCGATTTAGGTCAGTTTAAGCAAAACATCGAGCAGTTTAAGTCACACATGAATGACCAGACTAAAATCTGTGCGGTGATGAAAGCTGACGCCTATGGCAACGGTATCGCAGGCTTAATGCCAACTATCATAGAACAGCAAATTCCTTGCGTAGCGATCGCAAGTAATGCAGAAGCACAAGTTGTGCGAGACAGCGGCTTTAAAGGTCAATTAATGCGTGTTCGCTCAGCAGAGATTGGCGAAATTGAAGGTGCACTTGATCTTAATGTTGAAGAGCTAATCGGCACGCTTGATCAAGCAAAAGCGATCGCTGCACTCTCTAAAAAAGCAAACAAGACAGTCAAAGTTCACCTTGCGCTTAACGACGGCGGCATGGGTCGTAACGGCATTGACATGACGACAGAAAACGGCAAAAAAGAAGCCCTTGCGATTGCTAAGCAATCTGGCGTTGAGATTGTCGGTATCATGACGCACTTCCCGAATTACAACGCAGAAGAAGTACGCGCGAAACTTGGCTCATTCAAAGAAAGCTCGGCATGGCTAATTGAAGAAGCGAATCTAAAACGCGAAGACATTCTTCTGCACGTAGCAAACTCGTACACAGCGCTTAACGTACCAGAAGCTCAACTTGATATGGTCCGTCCTGGTGGTGTGCTTTACGGTGATCTACCAACTAACCTTGAATACCCTTCTATCGTGTCTTTCAAAACACGCGTAGCATCACTGCACCACCTACCGAAAAACAGCACTGTGGGTTACGACAGCAGCTTTACAACCACTAAAGAAAGCGTAATGGCGAACCTTCCTGTCGGTTACTCTGACGGTTACCCAAGAAAAATGGGCAATACAGCAGACGTGCTGATCAATGGTCAACGTGCAAAAGTGGTTGGCGTAACGTCAATGAATACAACAATGATCGACGTTTCCGATATCAAAGGCGTGAAGCCGGGTTCTGAGGTCGTTCTGTTCGGCAACCAAAAATCTCAAACCATCAATGCCGCAGAAATCGAGAAGAACGCCGACGTGATCTTCCCAGAACTTTACACCATTTGGGGCACATCAAACCCTCGCGTGTACGTGAAGTAATCTTACGACTTCCTTTTTAAACACTTCCTAACTCAAAGCGAGCTTCGTGCTCGCTTTCTTTTTTCGCTCAAAAAGCCCTGAAACACCGATAACGTTAGTGTCATCTTGTTGTCTGCGACGAAAACCACATTCTGGTTGTGTTTGAAAGCCCATCCAATTGATGTTAAACATGCAGTTTACAAAATCACAACAATACCCATTTGGGGCTTCTCCCAACTTTGCTGCCGGCTAGGTACATTTATGACAGAAAATACATCCTCTTTTCCTCGATCTTCTGGGGAGCTACATGAGTTCACTCGGGCTGACGTCTGGGGTGGATTTACTCAGCTTTTACCGCTTTCCTTTTTTGTGGTGGTCTTTGGCCTCGCCTTTGGGGTTGCTGCGGTGCAAACCGGCTTAGACGCCTTTCCGACTCTTTTAATGAGCACGCTCGTCTTTGCTGGTGCGTCTCAGTTTGCCACGTTAGAAATGTGGGGAGCTGAAGTACCACTTGTACCGGTTTTGATTACTGTGTTTGCCATCAATGCTCGCCACCTTCTGATGGGTGCGACGCTCTACCCTTGGCTGAGACAGCTACCGCCACATAAGCGCTATGGCATTATGTTACTTGCCTCCGATGCTAACTGGGCAATGGCGATGAACGCATTTGGCAAGAAAGAGCCTGGGTTTGGTTTGTTGGTCGGCGGTGGGCTCGCGCTTTGGGGCTTCTGGATTGTCGGCACGTGGATGGGTATCTACTTTGGTGGTGCCATCAAAGATCCAGTCAGTCTCGGACTTGATATGGTCATGGGTTGCTTTTTACTTTCTATGGTTGCAGGCGGCCCTAAAAATCTGCGTATCTTCGCGATTTGGGGCATGGCAGCAGCTTCATCACTGATGGCTTACTGGTATTTGCCAGAAAACAGCCATGTCGTTGTCGGCGCAATCGCTGGCGGTATTTTAGGTGCTTGTTGGAAGGAGAAAAAAGCATGAACATTGAAACAAGCTTAGGCGGCACGCTGTTTATCATTATCGCAATGGGATTGGTAACTCTGGCAACTCGCTGGGGCGGCGTTTATGTGATGTCATTCATTCCGATTAGCGAACGCGTGCAACGTTTTATCACCGCTATGTCAGGGTCTGTACTGATTGCCCTCTTAGCGCCTCTCGCCGTCGAAGGTGACAACGGTGCGAGAGCCGCGCTATTTTCAACCGCTGTGGTGATGTTTATCGTTAAAAAACCGCTTCCTGCTATTGCTGCTGGCATTATCGCTGCCGCCGCAGTGCGCGCTTTCTAAAACTGGGTTTTAAATCGCGTCAAAGGCTCAGAAAAGCCATATTCATCAAAATCACGATTCATAAACAACAAAGCCCTGCTGACTCTAATGTCGTCAGCAGGGCTTTTTCTTCATGTTTGATGAATCTCAGATATATAAGCCTAAGACTCTAGTGATCAAAACAGGGGCTTAAGCACAGCAGTTACAGTTGCGCTTATATTTGTCCATTTTACCGATGCCCGGGTTAAAGGTATTGGTTGGATCAAGCTCGTGGTAGAACTTCTGTAATGAGTTTTCTGCTTCGTACAAATGACCCACATTGTGCTCAGCTGGGTATTTTGCACCGCGACTATTGAGGTGCTCTAACATCAGCTTCTTCATCAATTTGGTATCTGTACCTTTTTTGAAGATGTAATCCTGATGGAAGACGTAACACATGAAGTGCCCGTAATAGAGCGACTGAACCAGATTTTTGCTCACCTCTTCAGGTAAAGTTTCCAACCACTCTTCATCATTTCTACGCAATGCGATATCGAGCGCAACAATGTCTTCAACCTCGTTGCGATGAATCGTTTCGTAGCGAATCGCAGCCCCAGCCGCCGCAAAACGATGTAAGTAAGCTTTTTTACCTTCATCTGGCGTACATTCGAAGAAATCGCAATCATCTTCAACAGCCCATACTTCTTTCAGGTATTTTTGTGCCTCTTCAATTCCGCCATCACTCATTTTTAGCACTAAGTGATGCTCGTATTTATCGCGGAATTCTAACATTCGCTCAGGCAAATGCTGCGGGAACAATTTGCTTGCGTAGTACAAAATGGTGTCTGGCAAATATTTGCTGACAAATGGCACTCGCTCTAAAAAGTTCTCTACTTTCGCTTTCAGTGCGAACATCTTAGGCAGTTTGTCCGTACCCAATAAGTCGATCGATAAAAACACGTCTTTGCCGTATTTCTCTGCCATATTGAAGATATCGCGATGCAGATACTCCCCCATTTCTGGCAGGTTATCGAATTGAGTCAGAAAATCTTTTCTCAATTTGGTTAACTTGTTTGCGTCGTTCGTGCCCAAGTAAAACACTTGCTCTTTGCTTGGCACTGGGTAGCTATCAACACGCACTGCAAACACGCCCAATTTGCCCGCACAGCCGCTCGCTTCAAACAAGCGACGCTCGTCTGCATTAAAACGTGAAGGGATGTCAGACGTTACGTCACGAACTCGTTCATCATATTCTTTGTCTGATGCCATGCGATCATCGTGAACGATCTTGCTTGGGTCGAAATTACCTTCTTGCAGATTGTGAAGAATTTCTTCCGGCGTCTCACCCAAGCCATCAATACCAAGATGGTTAACCAGATGGAGGTTGCCCTGCTTATCGACCTGCGCGTAGATGGCAAGCTCAGTATACGCCGGGCCGCGTTTCACTAACGCACCGCCTGAGTTATTGGCAATGCCACCGACAACTGTCGCACCTAGCGATGAAGATCCAATAATAGAATGCGGCGCGCGGTTAACGGCTCTGAGTTCTTTTTCTAGTGAGTGTAAACTTGCACCGGGTAAGCACACCGCCTGTTTGCCACCATCCAGCAGATGAATTTTTTTGATTTTGGTAATGTTGATCACCACGACATCGCGGTCATAGTCGTTACCACTTGGTGCAGAGCCTTCTGTGAGACCTGTTTTCGCAGCCTGCATGATAATGATGCAGTTCGCCTCGACACACTGTTTAATGATCTTCCATTGTTCTAACAAAGTGTTAGGAAACACGACGGCAAGCGCTGTACCACTACCTGAGCGAAAACCTGAGCGGTAGTATTTGGTTTTAACCTGATCGGTCAGGACATTCTCTTCCCCGACTATCGTTTTAAATTCTTCTATCAGCTGCTTTTGTTTCATATCCGTATCTCTAGTTATTTTGCATCACTCACATCCAACCAGACACGGTGTGGATTTGAGTTTGGCTCACTATAAGCAGTCAATTTCCCTGCGTCCATCAAGGTCAAGCGTACAAACCTTAACCAGCACTCACATAGCGCAATTAATCTGTTGTTTTTCTGTAACTTAGCGTTCACAAACCGACGTTAGAACGAAAGAAACAGATCGTTTCCAAAAAGAAACAATAACAAAACCATTCTTTAACAGATGTGCGCAACGTCTTGTTATCAAAGTAAGTGATGAGGGAGTAACACCATGTAAGTGGCTAAATTGGATAAATTATTTAAGAGAAAAGGTGGAAACAAAACCACAACACCAAAGTAACCAATGGCGTTGTAGACTTGATTTAAAATCGATGATTTTGACTTTGGAAGCTGTTGTATAGGTGATCAATGAAGATCTTAATCTTCTCGGGTTGCTGCCTTGTGTATGGGTAGACAGCGTAGATACCCAAGCATTTCGCCGTTTCTTCTTTGAACAACTGGATCAAGCTGCCCTGCTTTAAATCTTCATACACCAGTACGCGAGGCACATAGATAACACCTTGCCCTAACAGCGCGACATTTCGCAATGCGGAAGAGTTGTTGGTGCATAAGTTGCCATCAACGGTAACTTGGTACATCTTATCGTCGGCTTTAAACGCCCACTCACGCGCGCCAGTCTCCTGATAGGAATATACTAAACAGTTATGCTTAGTCAGTTCGCTCGGCTGCTTTGGAATCCCATGCTTGGCAAGATATTTGGGAGACGCACACACCACCCAGTTTGCATCCACCAGCTTAGCTAGCGTGATGGACCCCGACTGCGATGCAGAAAAAGCAGCCAAAGCCGCAGCAACAAAAGCCGTGGTTGGTGTTGGCGGTCGCTGTACGCCTAAAGAAGCACTGAAAGATACCGCAGTTGATGCAGGAAAAGACAAACTGCCGGATGAAGGGATGGCAGGCAAAGCCGTTGATGCAATGACACCAGAAAAAGAGAAGAAAACGGTGAAAGGCGTGACCAAAAAGCTCGATAAAGATTAACACCTACACCATTGAGTTCGGGCGGAGAAAATATGTTCTTGAAATAAATTGTTTATTTACTTGTTGTTTGGTGCCCACGTTCAATCTTGTTCTTTCATATTTCAAGATCGCACTTTAACCACATATATTTTTTTGCAAAACAAGTTCATTAATTAGTAATAGCCTCTCCTAACTTTGAGATTTTGAGCCTAATAACAAAAGCCACAACTTGCATATGAATCACTTACCTATATTGTACGATTAACATTTATTAAAGAAAGGAGGTCTAACAATGGTTAGTGGTTATAGTGAGCAGACGCGAGAGGATTTGTAAGCGATGTTTTGGATACTGGGTCTTTTGATCTCCTTGTTTATCATGTACTCGGATTATGCGCATTACTTCTATACTAAGCGACATGGAAAGAAATCTAAGGTTCCTCGATTATTAAGCTTATTTATCACGGTAACGCTTCCTATGCTTGCGGCTACCGAGATTTTGAACGAGCTTGGGGCTGGGGAAGTCGCCTACCAAGTATGTGTAATTATTGTTTCGGCTTTAGTTGGTCTTTTGGTCTGCCTGTCGGAACAATATCGTTTTAAGGCAGAAAGAGATTAGTTGTATCGGGTTGTATAGCGATCAACATAGGCTGCAAAAAAAAACATCTCTATTGGCTATCGCATCTGATTTGTAAAAAAGCGACAACCATGCGCCGCTTTGGATATTAATCTCAGAAAGGGATGACGCTATGCTTGAGCAATCAACGCTTCTAAAGCCGTGAAAGATGCAAGCTTTTCACCTTCCATCATAACTTTAGCTTCATCTACGTACTGACCTACCCCTTCCTTCACATCTTGTTGGTAGAGTACGACATTGTTTAAAATCGAAGCCACATGAAGGCCTCGTAATCGACCGACCGTAAACAGCGCCGAAGTTTCCATGTCTGCACCTAGAATACCTTTCTTGTTCCAGTACTGACAAATGGCCTCTTCGTCATCGGTGTAGAAACTGTCGTGAGAACGTACTACGCCGAAATGATATGGCGTCGTTTGCGTTGACAAATAACGCTCGACTTCTTTCAGTAGAGTAAAGCTTGCGTACGCCGGATAAGCCGAATCGACGTACGATTTGGAACCACCTTCGTCTCTTACTGCACCTTCAGCAACAATCAATTCTCCAAGCTGAACCCAAGATTGCATAGCACCCGCAGATCCAACACGTACCACATGAGTTACGCCGCACTGTTTGAGCTCTTCTACCGCAATGATCATCGATGGTGCGCCGATGCCTGTGCTGCATACAGAAACAGCCTGACCTTTGTAGTTGCCGGTAAACACGCGGTACTCACGGTTTTCCGACACCATTTCTGCATCATCAAATAATGCCGCGATACGATTCGCTCGATCTGGCTCGCCACATACAATAACAAGAGGAGCGACTTGTGTTTCATCAACACCGATATGAGGTTGTTTAGCCATTTGCTTGTTCCTTACGCTGCTGCTTGAGCTAAGGTTTTATCGCCATTGCGCTTGGCACTACGAGCCCACTCACGCGTACCATTGGCAGCAATGAACATAAGAATCGCGTACTGAACAGACATTGCGTACACACCTTGCGTCGCGTAGATACCCACACTGATGATGTTGATCACAACCCATAGAATCCAGTTTTCGACGTATTTACGTGTCATCAGAATTTGTGCAACAACAGAAAGTACCGTCATGGTTGCATCCCAGAACGGGAACGCATCAGGCTCAAGTACTGGCTCAGACAGGCCTGCACCGAAAATGTTTAGGCTATCAACAGCAATGTTTGCCAGCGCGAAGAAGAATGGGTCAATGTAGATGGTCAACAATGCAATCGAGACCACACAAACAACCGCAGTCGCCATCAGCTTTTGCTTGCTAAGCCAACGAACTTCCAACGTTTCACCTTGTGCATTTGGTCGAGTCCATGCGTACCAACCGTAAATATTGGCGCAGAAGAAAAACAGTTGAAGAAGTAGCAATCCGTACAACTGAATTTGGAAAAAGATAACAGCAAAAAGCGTGACATTCAGTAAGCCGAATACGTAGTTGATGGTCTTCTCTTGGCTCGCAAACCAAATGCAAAGCAGACCAAAGACGGTTCCGAATGCTTCGATCCAGCTCATTGCGTAGCCGTCTCCAATCGGAATGTTAACGAGGGTATTGTTGATATCGAGTAAGGCAAATAGGTCCATGGTGATGTCCTTTATTATTTTGTTTGGAATAGGCCCATATTAGGGTGCAACAACAAACGAAAAGGAGGACATTTGTCCTCCTCTTGATGCACTCGATCATAA